>CANJQT010000043.1 GCA_947476475.1 Paracoccaceae bacterium
ACTGTTCATTGGTCCGATCTTCAATATTATGTGGTTAAGCGTAAGCGACCCTGCGCCGGGGCTTGGCAATTACGCCGAACTTTTCACCTCGGATTCACTGGGAAAGATCTTGTGGACGACGCTGCGGGTCTGTGTGATTTGCACGGCGATCAGTGTGCTCTTGGGCTACTCCATTGCCTATGCGATGGTCCATGCAGCAGATTCCGCACGCAACAAGATGCTGGGCTTGCTGCTGGTGTCTTTCTGGATTTCGGTGCTGGTGCGCACCTTTTCCTGGCTGATGTTGTTGGGCCGCAGCGGAGTCGTGAACAGCGGCCTTGAGGCACTCGGGATCATATCGCAGCCGATCGCTTTCATGCGCAATGAACTTGGGGTGCTGATCGGCATGGTGCACTATATGGTTCCCTACGCAGTGCTGCCGATCCTTGCCTCGATGCAGAGCATTGACGGGCGCGTTGTGCAGGCCTCGCGTTCGCTTGGCGCGACCGGCACCCAAACATTCATTCGGGTCTACCTGCCTTTAACCCGTGCCGGGCTTGTCGCTGCAGCACTCCTGGTCTTCATCATTAACCTTGGTTTCTATGTGGTGCCGGCGGTTCTGGGTGGCGGCAAGGTCCTGATGGTAGCCGAATACATCTCGGTTCAGGTGCTCGTCACGCTGCAATGGGGAACCGCAGCGATGCTGGCCGCGCTTCTGCTTTTCGGGGTGCTGGCGCTTTTGTTCATCATGTCGCGCTTCATGAAGTTGTCGACCGTTTTCGGGGGGGCCAAAGCTTGAAGCCGGGTCTCTTCGCGCGCCTCAATTCCGGGCTGTCCTGGGTGTTGTTGGTTCTTTTGATCGCGCCGGCACTGGTGGCGATCCCTGTATCACTCACGCCCAAGCGGTTCCTGTCCTTTCCCACTGACGAACTGTCGCTCCAGTATTATCGCGAACTCTTTGGCAGCCCGGAATGGATGTCCAGTTTCTGGCAAAGCACAGTTATCGGTGTAGCATCAACACTGCTTGCCACCACAATAGGCACTCTTTGCGCCATCGGCCTTTGGCGGGTTTCGTCCAAGGCAGGCGAGGTGGTGCGCGCGATCCTTCTGTTGCCATTGGTGATCCCGCCGATCATTGCTGCCATGGCGTTCTACCGGCTGTTCGTGCCACTTGGCCTGATCGACAGCTACCCGGGGCTGATCCTTGCCCACACAGTGCTTTCCGCGCCCTTGGTCTTGATCACGGTGTCGGCCTCGCTAGCCGGGTTTGATCCGCGGTTAGAGCAGGCCTCACGCAATCTGGGGGCATCCAACTGGACGACGATGCACCGGGTGATCCTGCCGGGGATCATGCCGGGTGTACTGGCGGGCGCGGTCTTTGCCTTTATTTCGTCCTGGGACGAAATCGTCGTCACGCTCTTTTTGTCGAAGTTCAGCGTCTACACGTTGCCACGCCGCATGTGGAACGGCATCCGTGAAAACACCGACCCAACCGTTGCCGCCGCAGCCGTCGTCCTGATGTTCGTCACACTGGTGGCGTTCAGCATCTGGGCGCTTGCCGCAAGGCGCAAACGCACGACCGATTAGGGGAACCAAGTGAACAGTGACCACCACGAAACAGAGCTTTTGCTTAGCACCGTTCGCGCCTTCATGGAGGCCGAGATATTCGCCCATGAGGAAATGGTGGATCGGACTGGCACCGTACCCGAAGAGTTGGGCCGACAGATCGAAGCGCGCGCCAAAGCGGCGGGGCTCTATTCAGCCAACATGCCCGAGCGGCTGGGTGGTGGCGGTCTGTCGATGAAGGCGATGTCGCTGATCGAACGCGAGTATGGCAAGACCAGCCATGCGCTGCACAGCTGGATCGGGCGGCCCACCGAATTGCTTCTGGCCTGTGAAGGCGATCAGATCGAGAATTACCTGATGCCCGCAGTGCGCGGCGAAAAGCGAGAGCTGTTCGCATTGACCGAACCAGAGGCCGGATCAGACGCCATGGGCATCAAATCCAATGCGCGCCGCGATGGTGCGGATTGGATTCTGAACGGATCCAAGCATTTCATATCAGGGCCCTGCTTGCCCGATTTTGCGATCGTCTTCGCAGTAACGGGAATGGATGAAACCAAGCGCGGCCCGCGCAAACGCATCACAGCCTTTCTGGTCGATGTCGGAACAACAGGTTTTGATATACGCGAGGGCAACAAGTCGGTCAGCTATCGCGGCTACAAGACCTTTCAGCTTTCCTTCAACGACGTCCGGCTTGGGCCGGGGCAAATTCTGGGCGAAGAGGGCAAGGGGTTCGAATTGGCTGGCAAGTGGCTGGGCATGGGCCGGGTCTGGGTGGGCACCTGCTGCTGCGGCAAGGCTGAACGGATCATCGGGCTGGCCACGGAATGGGCCGCCACCCGTAAACAGTTCGGCCAGCCGATTGGCCAGTTTCAGGCAACAGGCTTCAAACTTGCCGACATGGCGATTGGCCTGCGAACTGCCGATCTGCTGGTCGCAGACGCGGTTACGCGTGCTGAAGAAGGCCGGTTAAGCGATGCCGATGTGTCGATGGTAAAGGTCTACTGCTCGGAAATGCTGAATCGGGTTGCCGACGATGCGGTGCAGATATTTGGCGGCATGGGCCTGATGGAAGAACTGCCGATCCAGCGGCTTTGGCGCGACAGCCGCCTGGAGCGGATTTGGGATGGCACGTCCGAAATTCAACGCCATATCATCACCCGCTCAATCTTAAGGCCCTTCGGCGCATGAATTCGCTTCGACGTCACAACCTTGGCCGCCTTCTTGCTCCGCGCCACATCGCTTTTGTCGGCGGACGCGATGCCGAAGTGGCAATCCACGAGGCCGAAAGGATTGGTTTCAAAGGCAAGATATGGCCGGTCAACCCGCGCCGCGCTACGCTCGCAGGGCATCACTGCTTTGCCTCGGTGGATGACCTTCCCGAAGCACCTGACGGGTGTTTTCTGGCGGTGCCCGCTGCCGCCGCAATCGCCACAACCGCGCGACTTGCAGCGTTGGGGGCAGGGGGGATCGTTTGTTACACAGCGGGCTTTCGGGAAGCAGGTAAAGCCGGAGAGGTGCTGGAGGCTGAACTGATCAACGCGGCGGGCGATCTGGCACTGGTAGGTCCAAATTGCTATGGTGTAATCAACTATCTTGACCGCGCCGCGATGTGGCCTTTTGCCCACGGCGGAGGATCACCCGGCTATGGTGCGGCCATCATTACCCAAAGTGGCATGCTTAGTTCTGACATCACCATGAGCCAGCGATCACTGCCGCTGACTCATATGATTTCGTGCGGCAACCAGTCGGTTCTAAGCCTTGAGGATTTCGTCGATCACCTGATCGACCACCCCGCTGTTCGCGCCATCGGCATGCATATCGAGGGTCTGCGCGACGTGCCGCGCTTTGCAGAAGCGGCACTGCGGGCAGCAAAGATGGGCATTCCCCTTGTTGCGCTGAAGACCGGGTCGTCGCAAATCGGGGCATCCTTGACTGTCAGCCACACGGGTTCTCTCTCGGGTGTCGATGACTTGTATGAAGCCCTTTTTCAACGTGTCGGAGTCATCCGGGTAAGAAGCCCCTCGCAACTGCTTGAAACACTCAAGTTCCTGTGCGTGTCCGGTGCGCCAAAGGGCAACCGGGTGGCGGGTTTCACGTGTTCGGGTGGCGGCGCAACCATGCTTGCCGATCATGCAGAAACCATTGATCTGGATTTCCCGAACTTTGGCGACGAGGCGCGGGCGAAGCTGTCCGCCCTGTTGCCAGACATCGCTACGGTCTCGAACCCGCTCGACTATACGACACCGATTTGGGGTGATCCGTCACGGACCGGCCCGGTCTTCAGCGCCGCAATCAATCTACTGAACGCCGATACGGCGGTTCTGGTGCAGGATTACCCGGCAACCGGGCTGGACAGTTCCAAAGGCTACTACCTTGCCGACGCAGGCGCATTCATAGCCGCGGCCAAAGCGCGTGGCATACCTGCCGCCATCTGCGCAACCCTGCCGGAAAATCTGGACGATGAAACCCGCACCTGGCTTGTATCGCAAGGCGTTGCGCCGATGCAGGGTTTAACCGAAACGCTGGATGCGGTCCGGGCCGCTGTCCTTTGGAGCGAGCGGCGCGCACAAATTCTGGCCAGTCCGCCAAAGCCCCTTTGCAAACCGGCCCCGATGCGTGCCGCGACGATCCTGGATGAGGCGGAAGGCAAAGATCACCTTCGCCGCATTGGCCTGCCCATCCCCAATGGTGAAGTCGTCTCGGGAGCAGACACTGCTGCTGCCGCTGAACGCATCGGTTACCCTGTGGCTCTGAAGATGATGGGGCCAAGGCTTGCCCACAAGTCCGAGGCGGGAGCAGTAGCGTTAGGCATTGCCAACGCCGCTGCACTTGCCGACGCTCTCTCTAGCATGTGCGCTGCCGTCCATCGCCACGACCCTTTGGCGGTCACTGACAGGTTTCTGGTGGAATGTATGGCCCCACGCCCTTTGGCAGAACTACTGGTCAACCTGCGGCGCGATGAACAATTCGGCCTGATCCTGACTCTTGGCGCTGGAGGGGTTCTGGTCGAACTGCTGAACGACACCGCAACGCTTCTGCTACCGACGAGCGAGGCCGATGTCTTGCAAGCATTGAATCGCCTGAAGATCTCACGCCTGATAAAAGGCTATCGCGGTGGCGGGTCGGCGGATCTGCCAAGTCTTGCGCGCTTTCTCACGCAACTTTCAACGGTATTTGAAGCCCAGCAACAAACCCTGAAAGAGATAGAGATCAACCCCCTTTTCGTAACGCAAACCGGCGTTTGGGTCGTCGATGCGCTGATTCAGGCGATGGGTCGGACATGATTTTGCCCAGTCACCCAAACCCGGCTCTGGTTGTGGGCGAAGACAACAAGCAGGGCTGGAACCAGCCGAACCAACGCCGCCATGGATTTCACAATGCGCACCTGCTGTTCCGCCGCACGTTGATGGTGCGCTCACGCCGAGTGCTTGAACTCACCCAAAGGCCGGATGCAGATCTTGCACTTCGTGTTGACGCCTCTGGCTTGACAGCACATCCCACATTTTCTGCCCTTGTCGTTGCTCAGGGAACAAACTGCCTTTTCGAAGCTGCCGCACCTGATTTTTCGACGGATCGCATCCATTCGCTTCAATCCATAAGCAAGATGCACATTCACCTGATAATTGGCGAACTGATCTCCGCAGGGCAAATTCGCCCTCTTGACCGAATTGGTGATCTGCTGCCGTGGATTGGGTCCGCCTATGCAACGGCAAGCGTTCAGGATGCGCTCGACATGAATGTCGAGAATGACTTTTCAGAAGACTACAGCAACCCAAACGCCGACTGCTTCCGCGAGGAAGAGGCGCTGGGGTGGCGGCTTCCAAGTGGCGACCTGCCTGAACAGACGCTGCGCGATTTCGTTGCCGGCCTGACAGGAAGCGGCAAGATGAATCTGTCGAAGTATGCGCAATACAAATCCGCAAATACGGATGTACTGACACTGCTCGCCGCACGATTCGTTGATCTGAAGAGCAAGGTAGGGGCGATTGCGGATGCCGCCGGCTATGAGGCGGCGTTTCACATCAGTCTCAGCCCGGAACACCTTCCTGCCTTCTCGGGCGGCGGATGCCTGTCGGCTCGGGATCTGGCGCGCTTTGGGCTGCTGTTGGCGCGTCGGGGTCGCGCGGTGTTCGGATCTGCGGTCGGCTCGGACGATTTTCTTCAGTCATCCCTTTCACACGCCGGGCCTGTTCTGGGGCCAAAGCGAAGGTCGATACGTTATTCGAACCACCTTATGACCAATGGCAGTTGGATCGGTCACGCTGGCTATGGAGGGCAGTTCCTGATGGTCGATATGCAGTCCGGGCGCGTCGCAGTTTTTCTCAGCGTGTTGGAAAATGACTCAGGCTATGATGATGACTATATGACGAAGGTCATCGCTGGGCTTGAGGCGGTCTGCTGCCATTAATACGTTGCCTTGCCGTTCAAGTTGCCCAGTCCGGACGATGGTCCGGGCAACTGACTTCTGCCGCGCTTGAGGCCTTGCTCGCTAGTTCAGCCCGGTTTTCGGCCCCCACAATTACCTGCGCACGTCACCTAAGCTCGACCAGCGTATCGAGGAACCGAGAGAATAGTTCCCCTTGCGAGTTGATGCGCAGCTTCGAATAGATATTGCGCCGATGAATGCGGACTGTGCCGGGTGATATGGCAAGAAGCTGCCCCACGGACTCGGCTGAATGGCCCTTCAGAGTGAACTCCGCCACTTCGCGTTCGCGCGGTGTCAGAATACCATCTCCGAAACGGCCAAAGACATAGGCCACCCTCCGCTGCAGCCGTTCCTGTCCAGTTGTCTTGTCGTCGTCGTCGCCGAACTCCCGCGTGAGACCTGCCCACTGTCGCCGCGCCACCTCGGCCACCAGGGGAAACATCGCCTTGAGCGCAGCAAACTCCTTTTGCGAGAACGGCCGCTCGGTTCGCATCAGCGACAGCACCACCATCGTCTTTTGCGGCAGATCGACGAAATAGCCGATCTCCTCGGCCAGCCCGGTCTGGACATAGTAATTCCTGAAGTATTCGCCTTGGTAAAAGCGGTCTGGCGCCACATCGCGCAACCGATAAAGCCCCGGCGTCACAGGCAAAGCCGCAGCCTGATAGAATGGGTCTAGCAGATAAGGCCCCGCCTGATAATCGGTGACGAATATCTGCCGTTTGCCCAGCGGAAAGTCGTCATGCAGGTCGATCGGGCATGCCGTCCCGCAGTATCCGAACATCACAGTGTAGGTAAATGGCGCCACATGGCGCAGCAGCTCTGCGAGCGATCGCGGAAGATCCGGCGTCTCCAGCGCGGCCACCACGGCACCTGTCAGCGCGACCCAACTTGCCTGAGTCACGTTCGTAGCTCCGGACGCAAGGATACCCTATTTGTGATATATACAGCCAATCGTTCGTTTCCTATGATTTGAGCTAATCCATAGGATATGCACCGTCTCATGCAAAGTCCCTTCAATGAAATTGACCCAGGTGCCAGGGACAGCAACTCCCTGATCGCCGAATTCCGCGAGGCGACAAAGCGCTACGGCGATGTCCTTGCTGCAGACGCACTTTCCTTCGGAATCCGGCGGGGCGAGTTCCTGTCGTTTCTTGGTCCGTCGGGTTGCGGCAAGACAACCGCCCTGCGAATGCTTGCAGGCTTTGAGGTGCCGACCTCTGGCATAGTCCTGCTGGACGGCCAAAGGGTCAACGAGGTGCCCGCCTATCGCAGGCCGGTCAACATGGTGTTCCAACACTACGCGCTCTTTCCACACCTGAGTGTCGCAGAAAACATTGCCTACGGCCTTCTTCAGCGCCGCCCGCGCCCTGACCGGGCGGACGTCGCCCGCAAGGTTGACCGCGCGCTTGAAATGGTCCGCCTCCCCGGCTTCGGCCCCCGTCGCATTTGGGAAATGTCAGGCGGGCAGCAACAGCGCGTTGCATTGGCGCGTGCCATCGTGAACGAACCAAAACTCCTGCTTCTGGACGAGCCCCTTGCCGCACTCGACCGAAAGCTGCGGCGTGAAATGCAGATCGAACTGCAGACACTTCAACGTCAACTTGGCATCACCTTTGTTCTTGTCACGCACGATCAGGAAGAGGCCCTTTCGATGTCTGACCGGATCTGCATCATGCGGGGGGGCAAGATCGTTCAGTCTGGGTCGCCCAACGCGCTATATGACGAACCGATCAGCCGCTATGTCGCCGACTTCGTTGGAAAGTCGAACTTCATCGAAGGGGTTTTTTCGCACGGACCGGACGGGACCGGGCGGATCCTCACCCCTTCCGGGCAACTCTTTGAAGGGCGTGTTTCGCAGCCATTGGCGCCAAACGCCAAGGCGTCCCTCAGCATCCGCCCCGAACAAATCGAGCTGACTCATGTGTCCCGGGGAGGGGCTGAACAGGTCACAGTCATCAATCGGATCTTTCTTGGTGAACATACCGAATACCTCGTCCGGCATGCGGCGCTGGGCGATCTACTGGTGCTCGTCGCGCGTCAGGCCGAAGCAAGTGAAGGCGGCTTTGCACCGGGGGACACGGCGTTCATCGGATGGGCCAAGAGCACGGCTTTGATACTGGTACAGGATTGAACGTAACCAACCGACAGGGAGACTTCAGCAATGTCCGACAAGATTGACCACATCTCGCGTCAGAAGTTCATGGAGGAACTGCGGCGCTATCAGAAAGGCTCGGTTTCGCGCCGGCACTTTCTTGGCGTGACCGGCCTTGGGGCCGCCGCCGCGGCACTTGGCGCCGCCATGCCGGCGCTGCTTCCGCGCCCCGCATTCGCCCAAGCCAACATCGGTGATCGCGTCATCCTGGCCACATGGCCTAACTACCACGATCCCGCCAACTTCGATGCTTTTGCCGCGGAAACCGGCGCTGCAGTCCAGATGAACGTTTTCGGGTCGAACGAAGAAATGCTGGCCAAACTTCAGGCTGGTGGCAGTGGCTGGGACGTGTTCATCCCCACAAACTACACGATCAGCACCTATGTCGAGCAAGACCTGATCGAACCGCTCGATCTGTCGCTGATCCCGAACTATGATGGGGTAAGTTTTGACCAACGGTTCGCAGGGCCTGGAACGATTGATGGCAAGGTCTATGCCGTGCCGAAGAACTGGGGGACGACCGGCTTTGCCGTGAACACGAACAACACCGGCGGCACCACGCCGACGACCTGGAAAGAATTCTGGGACCTGACCCAGACGACCTTCTCTGGGCGCACGATGGTGCATGACTACCAGCTGACCACAATTGGCAACGCACTGAAATACTTCGGATACTCCTTCAATTCCATCGATACCGCCGAATTAGCCGATGCCGAGAAATTGTTGATGGCTTGCAAGCCACACCTCTTTGCAATCAGCTCTGACTACCAGCCCTCCATGCGGTCGGGTGATGCTTGGATGACGATCTGCTGGACTGGTGACGGTAAGCAAATGAACCGCGACATGCCCGAAATCGTCTATGTTCTGGGCAAGGAGGGGGGCGAGCTTTGGTCCGATTTCTATGCAATCCCCAAAGGCGCGCCACACCGTGACGCTGCTTATGCGCTGATCAATTTCCTGCTGACACCAGACATCAACGCGAAAGAGGTCTTGTTCCACGGCTATCCGGTGGCGGATTCACGCGTGAACGCCCTTCTTCCGCCAGAGGTTCTGAATGATCCGATCCTCTATCCGGCGGCCGATCTTCTTAGCGCACTGGAATTCGGGGCTGCGGCAACCCTGACCGACCCGAACCGGGCAGAGTTGATGGCCCGGTTCAAGTCGGCATAAGGCCATGCAGCGGCGGCTTTCAACATGGCTTCTTCTTGCCCCTGCGGGGCTTTGGTTTGCAGTCATGCTGGTGCTGCCGCTGTGCTTTGTGCTGGTCTTTAGCTTTGGCCAACGAGAGGCGGCGGGCGGCTACGTCCCCGCCTTCACATTCGAACAATATGCAAATCTTCCGGCCCGATGGACGGCGTTTCGCAACACGCTGACGCTGGCACCTCTGGGCACAATCCTTTCGCTGCTGATTGCTTATCCGCTGGCGTATTTCCTGGCCATGCGGGCCGATCCGAAATGGCGCACGATGTTGTTGATCCTGGTTATCGTTCCGTTCTGGACCTCGATCCTGATCCGCAGCTATGCGTGGATATTCATCCTTGGCGGTCAGGGTCTGCCAGCGCTTGTTGATTGGCTGGGCTTCGGTTCGATCCGCCTGATCAACACCCCCTTCGCGGTGCTGACCGGCATCGTTTATGGCTATCTTCCGTTGATGGTGTTGCCGGTCTATGTCAGCCTTGAACGCCTTGATAAACGCTTGCTCGAGGCCTCTGCCGACCTTGGCGCGCCGCCATTGCAAAGTTTCCTTCAGATCACGCTGCCGCTTTCGCTTCCGGGGGTGGCCACTGGCTGCATGCTGGTGTTCATCCTGCTGATGGGCGAATTTCTGATCCCGGCCATGCTGGGCGGCGGAAAGGTGTTTTTCATCGGCAATGCTCTGGTTGATCTGTTCCTCCAGTCGCGCAACTGGGCCTTTGGCGCCGCCGTCGCGGTCACACTGGTTGCGATCATGCTCGTCACCGTCACTCTGTACATGTCGCTGATGCGCCGCCTTGGCGGTGCGCGCGAAGACGTGTCGTTGATGTAGGGAAATCGGATGCGCCTTTACGCCCTTTTCGTCTACGTGTTCTTGTATCTGCCGATTGCGGTCATCGCGATCTTCAGCCTCAATGCGGGTCGGCATGCCAGCCAGTTTACCGGTTTTTCAACCCAGTGGTATGCCAAGGCACTGTCAAACCCCTTTGTGATGGAAGCCTTGTGGACCAGCTTTGTCGTCGCACTTTGCTCGGCTATTATTGCAAGTATCTTCGGCACCATGGCGGCGCTGGGCCTGCAAGGCATGAAGGGGCGGGTGCGCGTCCTCGCAGATGCATTGATTTATGTGGCGGTGATGGTGCCCGGCATCGTTATTGGCATTGCCACCCTGATCGCTCTGGTCACTCTTTTTGGGTGGATCAACCCGCTGCTGGCGTTGCTGGCCCCGGAAGGCAGGGCACCGCAGCTTGCAATGGGTTACGGGTCCCTCATCGCCGCACATGCCCTATTTTCGATGTCGCTTGTCATCATCATCTTGCGGGCCCGTCTTGCCGGCATGGACCGCAGTCTCATGGAGGCGTCGGCCGATCTCTATGCGCCTCCGCTTGCCACGTTCCGCCAGGTCACACTGCCACTGATATTCCCCGGCATCCTTGCCGGTTTCCTGCTGAGCTTCACCTTCAGCTTTGACGACTTCATCATCGCTTTCTTCGTCGCCGGCTCTGAGACGACCCTGCCGATCTACGTCTTCTCCTCGATCCGGCGCGGCGTAACGCCCGAGATAAATGCCATCGGAACCATGGTGCTCGCTGTTTCTCTACTGCTGCTGATTGTAGCCCAGCTCATTTTGCGCAGCGGCACAAGGAAGGGTGGGCGCTGATGCTGCTTGAGGGGCGCGTTGCATTTCTCACCGGTGCGGGCTCGGGTATCGGGCGCGCGGGCGCAATTGCCCTCGCGCGCGAAGGCGCAAATGTCACGGTCACCGATCTTGATGGCACGCGTGCCAAGGCTGTCGCGGACGAGATCATTGCCGCAGGTGGCATGGCTGAAGCAATTGCGCTTGACGCCGCTGATGAGCCTGCAGTGATTGCCGCCATAAACATGGTGGCCGCGCGCGGCCGTCTGGACATTCTGCACTCTCATGCCGGCATCCAGATTGCCGGCAGGCTTACCGACGTTACCACCGACGATATGGATGCCTCCTGGCGCCTGAATGTTCGGGCCCACTTCATCGCGGCACGGGCGGCGATGCCGCACATGCGTGCCAAACGCAAGGGCTCGATCATCATTACCGCATCGAACTCTGGCGTCCAATTGGACCGCGGCATGATTGCCTACACGACAACCAAGCACGCGGTGATAGCCATGGCACGCCAGATCGCCGCCGACTTCGCCATCGACAACATTCGCTGCAATGCGCTTTGCCCCGGTTTTGTCGACACGCAATTCAATCGTGGCTTCGAGCTGCAGATGGGCGGCAGGGCGCAACTCGAAACCTATGTCGCAGAAGCCATTCCGATGGGACGGTGGGCGACAGTCGAGGAAATCTCTGCGAGCATCGTTTTTCTTGCATCGGATCAGTCCGGATTCATGACGGGGCATGCACTTGTCGTTGACGGCGGGGAATGCCTTTAGAAGCCATTGGTCAATGGCTCTTGCATGGCCATCTGACAGTTGATCATGCACGATGTCCGCCTTGCACCCATGGCTGCCACCGCATCGCGCATCCGCTAAATAGCTATCGCTACGGCTGACCCGAAATCTCGTTTGCATGTGGATTGAGCAGGGCATCTCCCTATTGCGAAGACGGAAATCGCCAACGTTGTTGGACGCCGAAATCAGGCGATACCGCAGCCCGTCATAAAGTCCACGAATGCCATATCCTGTCACAAGGCACTGTAACTGCCCGGTAATAGGAAGAACCCGTTCATCTTAGTTATGGAAGCAAAAGAAGTGGCAGCCCGTAGGGGAGTCGAACCCCTCTTACCTGGTTGAAAACCAGGTGTCCTAACCGATAGACGAACGGGCCACGTTCTGCGAAGGTCATTGCCTCGCCCGGTGTGGGGCGGTGTTTAGGCCAGGTGCGGATGGGGCGCAAGGGGCATTTTGCACCATTTCGTCAGTTTTTTCCCAACGATATGAAATGCGTCCGGTGGGCGGTGTCGAGGGGTTGACGTCAGGCGCGGGTCGCGTCTTCCAAACGCAGTTGCACCTTGGTCTTTCCACCCCAATGGTTCAGCTCCAGCCTTCCGGCCAAATGCAGGCGCATGCCGCCGTGGTTTTCGATCAGGGGGCCAAGCGGGCCGTCGAAGGCGCCAAATGCGATGGCTTCCAGCGCGGGCGAGGTGCCGTCGGTGAAGCCAAAACGCAGGTGCGTTTCGCCCATGCGGCGCAGATAGGTGATGGCGACGGCGGCGAAGGCGAAGCGTGGGGCGGGGGCGGACTGGCCGAAAGGCCCCGCCTTTTCAATGTCTTCTATCAAGGTCGTGGTCGCAGCCCCCGGCATCAGAAGCCCATCCAGCCGCAGATCGCGCGGGCCTGCCACCCCCGCGCCCTGCCGGGCCAGCAGTTCGCCAAGGCGCGCCATCGCAGCTTCTATCTTGTCTTCCTCGACCGTCAGGCCCGCGGCCATCTTGTGACCACCACCTTTCAGAAACAGCCCCTCGGCCGCGACCCTCTGAACCGCTGCCCCCAGATCGACGCCGCTGACCGACCGGGCCGATCCCTTGCCGATCCCGCCTTCGACGCCGATCACCACTGCGGGGCGGTTCGTAGCCTCTTTTAGCCGGGCGGCGACGATGCCCACAACGCCCGGATGCCAGCCCTGTCCCGCAGCCCAGACCAAAGGCCCATCCAGCCCGCGCGCTTCGGCTTGGGCAAGGGCTGTATCACGCACCCGCGCCTCGATATCGCGCCGTTCGGTGTTCAGCTGATCAAGCCGTTCGGCCAAAGCCGCCGCCTCGCGCGGGTCGTCGGTGGCCAGAAGCCGCGCCCCCAGATCGGCGGCGCCGATCCTGCCCCCGGCGTTGACGCGCGGGCCCAAGAGGAAGCCCAGATGATAGGCATTTGGCGTCTGGTCCATGCGCGCCACATCCGCGAGCGCTCTGAGCCCCACCCGTTCGCGCCGCGCCAGCACCTTCAGCCCCTGACGCACCAGCGCCCGGTTGACGCCGATCAGCGGTGCCACATCGGCCACCGTGGCCAGCGCGACCAGATCCAGCATCGCCATTAGGTCGGGCCCCTTCGCCCCTTCGTCGCGCAACAGCCGGTTCACCTCGACCAGCATCAGAAAGACCACCGATGCCGCACAAAGATGCGCCAGATCGCCGGTTTCGTCCTGCCGGTTGGGGTTCACGACCGCCAGTGCCGGGGGCAGGGTTTCGCCGCCCAGATGGTGGTCAAGGATCACCACATCGGCGGCGCGGGCGGCGGCCGCAACGGGTTCATGCGAAAGCGTGCCGCAATCGACACAGACGATCAGATCGTGGTTGGCCGCCAGCGCCTCCATCGCCGGGACGTTGGGGCCGTAGCCTTCGTCGATCCGGTCGGGGATATAAAGGGTGGCCATATGGCCCATGGCGCGCAGCCAGATCAGCAGCAGTGCGGCGGATGATCCGCCGTCCACATCGTAATCGGCGAAAACAGCGATCCGTTCGCGGCCCTTCAGCGCGCGCAGGAACCGCGCGGCGGCGGTTCCCATGTCCTTCAGCCCGCGGGGGTCGGGCAGAAGGTCCGAAAGCTTCGGGTCCAGAAAGCGCGCCGCATCAGCCGGTGCAACCCCGCGCGCCACCAGCACCCGCACCAGTGCCATCGGCAGACGCGTTTGCTGTACCATGGCTTCGGCCAGTCGGTCAGCCTCGATCCCCGGGCCGACCCAGCGCCGCCCGGTGGCCGAGGTTTCGACATTCAGAAATGCGCGGGACGCGGTATCGCTCACTTCACCGGGTTTCTGTAGATCATCCGCCGCACCGATCCGGTCTTGGACCGCATCAGGATGGTTTCGGTGGTGATGAAGCCCGGTTCGCGCTTCACCCCCTGAACAATCGACCCGTTGGTGACGCCGGTCGCGGCAAAGATCACATCGCTGGTCACCATTTCGTCGCGCGAATAAATGCGGTTCAGGTCGGTGATCCCGGCCTTGGCGGCGCGACCGCGTTCGTCGTCATTGCGGAACAGCAGCTTGCCCCAGATCTGTCCGCCCATGCATTTCAGGGCTGACGCAGCCAGCACCCCTTCGGGGGCGCCGCCCGAACCCATATACATGTCGATGCCGGTGATATCAGCCTCGGCACAGTGGATGACGCCGGCGACATCGCCGTCGGTGATCAGCCGGATCGAGGCGCCGGTTGAACGAACCTCGGCGATCATCGCCTCGTGGCGGGGGCGTTCAAGGATGCAGCAGGTAATGTCGCTTGCGGCCACGCCCTTGGCCTTGGCCAGGGCGCGGACCCGTTCGGCGGGCGACATGGCAAGGCTGACCACATCCTTGGCATAACCCGGCCCGATGGCCAGCTTTTCCATATAAACGTCTGGCGCATGCAGAAGCGTGCCGCGCGGTGCCATCGCGATGACGGTCAGGGCGTTGGGCATGTCCTTCGCGGTCAGCGTCGTGCCTTCCAGCGGGTCGAGCGCAATATCCACCGCCGGGCCATTGCCGGTACCAACTTCTTCGCCGATGTACAGCATCGGGGCTTCGTCACGCTCGCCTTCGCCAATAACCACCACGCCCTTGATGTCGAGCATGTTGAGCTGTTCGCGCATCGCGTTGACGGCAGCCTGATCGGCGGCCTTCTCGTCGCCACGCCCGATCAGACGAGCCGAAGCATGGGCGGCCGCCTCGCTGACACGGGCAAGGCCCAGAGAAAGCATGCGGTCCTGAAACTCTTTGACGTCGGCCATGGGATCCTCAAGGAATGAAACTCACGCCCTTCTAGCCTGCGAGGGCATGCACGGGCAAGGCAGGGTGACGCCCCAGAGCACCGTGGGGCGCCCTTCGCGGCGAAAAAACCCGCAGCCCGCCAGCAGCGGCTGCAGGCAAACGATCAGCGCCTAGACGCTTTCGATGCGAATCGCCACCGGCTCACCCAGCACGACCCCGGTGGCGGGCAGGCGCGATAGCGCGTGGTTGACCGCGTCTCGCGTCGTCTTATGGGTGACAATCAGCACCGGCGCGTCGCTGTCGGCATGGCCGTACTGGCGCATCCTGTCGATCGAGATGCCTTCATCGCCCAGCACGGTTGCCACCTTGGCCAGCGCGCCGGGCTTGTCGGTCAGCGCCATGCGCAGATAGTAGGGGGCAGGCGCCGTCGCCTTGGCGGCGACTGGTTCGGCGAGGGTAGCGGCGGGTTGGCCAAAGGTGGAAAGCCGGGTGCCGCGGGCAATGTCGATCACGTCCGCCAGAATCGCCGAGGCAGTCGGGCCTTCGCCCGCACCCGCACCACGCAACACGATCTGACCAACCGAGTCGCCTTCCAGAACCACCATGTTGGTGCCGCCCTGCAACTGGCCCAGCGGACTGTCGGCTGGTACCAGACAGGGGGTCATGCGTTGCTCCAGCCCGCGCCCGGTCATCTGGGCGACGCCCAGAAGTTTGATCTTGTATCCCATGTCGGCCGCGCGGCGGATATCGTCGATGGAAATCCGCCCGATCCCCTCCAGCTCGACCGCGTCGAAGGAAACCTTGGTGCCAAAGGCGATGGCGGCCAGCAGCGACAGCTTGTGACCCGCATCAATGCCACCCACGTCAAGGTTCGGGTCGGCTTCCAGATAGCCAAGCTGGCGCGCTTCTTCAAAGACCGTCTCATAGGGCAGGCCCGCGCTTTCCATCCGGGTCAGGATATAGTTGCAGGTGCCATTCATCACGCCCATCACCCGGCGGATCTCGTTCCCGGCCAACCCTTCGGTCAGCGCCTTGATCACCGGAATGCCCCCGGCCACAGCAGCTTCAAACCGGATCACATGGCCCTTGGCCTCGGCCGCCTCTGCCAAAGCCTGTCCGTGGTGCGCCAGAAGCGCCTTGTTGGCCGAAACCACATCCTTGCCCGCAGCAATCGCCGCTTCGGTCGCATCCTTCGCCGGGCCTTCGGATCCGCCCATCACTTCAATGAACAGATCCACATCCTTGCGCCGTGCCAGCGCCACCGGATCATCCTCCCAAGCATATGCTGAAAGGTCCAAATCGCGGTTCTTTGCGCGCGACCGGGCCGAAACCGCGGAAATCACGATCCTGCGGCCAGCGCGCTTTTCCAGAAGATCGGCATGTTTCTGCACGATTTTCACCACGCCCCTGCCCACGGTTCCCAGGCCCGCAATGCCGAGTTTCAACGGTTGGGACATGGGATGCTCCTCGCAGGTCTTGGGTCCGGACGGGTGTTAGCCGATGGCGTCGGGGCTTGCAACGCATGTGCGCCGAAGGCTGCCTTATGGCTGGCTTTGTTGTTGGTCTTGCGCACGGCTGTTCAGGTCTGCCCCTGCGGCCAGCAGGGCGGCGGCAAGGTCGGTTGCGGGCGGCGGCATTGCCGGAAAACTCTCGAAAGGCAGCAGCGCCATGTAAGGGGCTTGCGATACCGCAGGCGCCACAGTGCCTTCAAGGGCCGGAAACTGGGCGCAACCGGCCAGACCCGCAGATGCAGGTGCCAAAAGCAGAATAAGGGCGCGTCTGAACATACTCATGGATGCAGACTAGAGGAAAGCCTGCTGCCGCCGCAAGACGGGCCATCGACCGGCGGCCCTTTGGCAGGACCCCGCTTGTATTGAACGCATGTTCATATATTTTGCCCTCATGGCCAGACCCAAAGGATCAAATGCCGAAATCACCGGTCCGCGCATCCGGGCGGCCGCCCTGCGGCTTTTTGCGCGCGATGGCTATGCAGCGGTGTCGATGCGCCAGATTGCAGCCGAGGTGGGGGTTCAGGTGGGGGCTCTTTATCTTTACACATCGGACAAACAGACGCTCTTGTTCGATCTGCTTGATGGCCACATGCGCGATCTGATAGCTGCCTACGATGCCCAGCCCCTGCCAGGCGACCCGATAGACCAGACTGCACATTTCGTGCGTTTTCACATCAGGCGCAACCTCGAACACCCGGCTGCGGTGTTCCTGTCCTACATGGAACTGCGCAACCTCACCCCGGAAAATTTCGCGGTCATCGAAGCCTTGCGACGCGGGTATGAAGACCGGCTGGCGCGGATTTTGGCGGACGGGCAGGCGTCCGGTCAGTTCGCTGTTGCCGATGTGCGGCTTGCGACGATGGCGATCATCGCCATGCTTAACGGGGTCAACACCTGGTTCCGTGACGGTGGACGACTGACCCGCAGCGAAGTCGAAGAGATTCACTGGGACATGATCCGCAAGGCGTTGGCGGCCTGATGGCCGTTAAGGCCCGCGGTTGCGTCAAACTGGATGGTGCAGGACGGCACCGTTAGCTGGCAACGCGCGGGCGCGCTGTAATTGAACTGTCCTGCCGCCGCCAGGCCAAACCGCCACATTCATATCGCGCACCTGCGTCGTGGCCTTGCGCAAATCGTCCCTTTGCACACCAAAAACGCGAAACGGATTGGGTTTCAAGTCGCGATTCCGCGCTGTGATTCGTTGCCTGCCCCTGTGTGACAACCGATCAAGGGTTGTGAAAACGGCACAAAATGTTAACCAAGCGACCATATGCTGCGCGAAAATCGGACCTGAAGCACACCTGCGCAGACAACGATGCATCGGTCCAGTCGGTCAGGAGGAACCTATGTCGGTGAATGGTCATGGCGAACCAAGCTTTCGTCAATCCGTGGATCTTATGTTCAACAGGGCTGTCGCCCTTATGGACCTCAGCCCCGGGCTTGAAGAAAAGATCAGGGTTTGCAACTCGACCTATACGGTGCGCTTCGGCGTGCGTCTGCGCGGCGAACTGAAGACGTTCACCGGCTATCGGTCCGTTCATTCCGAACATATGGAACCAGTCAAGGGCGGTATTCGCTATGCAACCTCCGTCAATCAGGACGAGGTCGAGGCGCTTGCAGCCCTGATGACCTACAAATGCGCGCTTGTCGAAACGCCCTTTGGCGGGTCGAAGGGCGGCCTGTGCATCGACCCCCGCCAGTGGGATGAACACGAACTGGAACAGATCACCCGCCGCTTCGCTTATGAACTGATCAAGCGCGACCTAATCCACCCAGCCCAGAACGTTCCTGCCCCCGACATGGGCACGGGCGAACGTGAAATGGCCTGGATCGCCGACCAGTACATGCGGATGAACACCACCGACATCAACGGACGCGCCTGCGTGACCGGCAAGCCGCCGCACGCGGGCGGCATTCAGGGTCGGGTCGAAGCGACCGGTCGCGGCGTGCAATATGCAATGCGTGAATTCTTCCGCCATCCAGAAGACAAGGCCAAGGCCGGCCTGACCGGCGACATCGAAGGCAAACGCATCATCGTTCAGGGCTTGGGCAACGTAGGGTATCACGCCGCCAAATTCCTGTCCGAAGAAGACGGCGGTCTTATCACTGCGATCATCGAACACGACGGGGCATTGGTGAATGAAAAGGGGCTGGACGTCGAAGATGTCCGCCAGTGGCTCAAGAAGACCGGGTCGATCAAGGGCTATGCCAATGCCACTTTCGTTGTCGATGGCCCCAAGGTGCTAGAGAATGACTGCGACATACTGATCCCTGCGGCCTTGGAAGGCGTGATCCATCTGGGCAACGCCGCCAACATCAAGGCGCCGTTGATTTTCGAGGCTGCAAATGGCCCGGTGACCTTCGGCGCCGACGAAATCCTGCGCAATAAGGGCACGCTGATCGTTCCCGACATGTATGCCAATGCCGGTGGCGTGACAGTTTCCTATTTCGAATGGGTCAAGAACCTGTCGCACATCCGGTTCGGCCGCATGCAGCGCCGCGCCGAGGAAGCGCGTTCGCGCCTGCTGGTCGAAGAACTGGAACGGCTGTCGGCGGATCAGGGGCTTGGCTGGTCGCTCACCCCGGACTTCAAGAAGGAATTCCTGGAAGGTTCGGACGAACTGGCGCTGGTGCGGTCTGGCCTCGATGACACGATGCGCACGGCCTATCAGGCGATGCGCGAGGTGTGGCACGGGCGCAATGGTGTTGAAGACCTGCGCGTCGCTGCCTATATCGTGGCGATCAGTCGCGTAGCGGCATCCTACAAATCCAAGGGTCTGTAAGGCACCAGAAACGGCTTGCTTCCGCATACAAGGGCCGTGTCCGGTGATCCGGCGCGGCCTTTGATCCTTGTTCCACCGCATGGGCGGGTGTCTGGCAGCCCGCACGGCCAAAGCGCGACCTGTTTTTTCAGCAGGCGGGGGCGCAGTTCAAGGTGTCAGGGCGGATCGCCACCGCTGCTGACCGGCAAGCCGGACGTGGCAGCAGACCGGCTCGGCACAATGACCGGCAGGTTTTTGGCTTCAGTCACCTTGGAAGACAGCCGCAGGAACGGTGCCTTGAAGCGCGGGTATCTCTCCAGGCGGAAGGCTTCCATCTGAACGCCATTTGTTCCGGTCGCTTCTCGACCGCGCCGGGCGGCCAGTTCGCGGCACGCAAGCACGTAGCGCCGCGGCTTTTGGCTTTGATGCTGGCGCAGACAAAGAAGTTTCTGTTCCAGATGCCCCGTGATGTCCACGTAATGGCTGGGTTGGAAGCTCTGACCTTTCATGTTGTCGGCATAGGCGATCGGGTACTGCTCCGCGGCTGCCATGGTCACGGCCGCCGAGAGGACCCTGTGGTCCACATGATAGTCATTGATGCTGTGCGTAATGATCAGGTCCGGCATCTCCGTGGTGAAAATCTGCTCCAACTGGGCGGACAGGGAATACCTGTTTCGGCAAAGTGTGGCGTCGCCATAACCCAGCTGGATCAGCCTGGACCCCAGCATCGCGGCAGATCTTTCTGCCTCTTCCCTGCGGGTTTCGGCCAAGGGGCGCAATTTGCTGCGGGCCGTCAGACCGCCATCGCCATTGCAGGCCATGACCTGGATCAGGCCGGCCCCCAAACCTTTGTAAGCGAAAAGAGTTCCGTAGGCGTATATCTCGGCGTCATCGGGGTGGGCCCCGCAAAAGATGATCTTCATTTCGCGCGCTTCTGTTCCGGATCCGCCCAGCAGGACATATCGTCGAACTGCGGTTGAAACCAGCCAGATACGACACCGGCACTAAGCAAACCCGTGCGGGCGACCTGCCCGCCGGACCCGGCTCAGGTAGCCAGATTTGCCTCCAACTGCATAAGGATCTGCGCCTGAATCTGAACAGTCTCGTCCTTGCTAAGCGGGCCACGCCGTTTGCTGTGCGGATAGGACTGCGTGGTCGTTCCCCAAAGCTGGCGCGCAAAGATCCGGTCAGATCCCGCATAGACGCCGCCCTTGAAATGTTCCGGAATGAAGTAATGCGACGGGAAGATGGTCACACCCGCTCGAAACTCCGGGTGGGCCTGCATGAAACGGCGAAGAAAGCCGTTGCCGGTCGTGGTCCAGGGCATGTTCATCTGGCTTGGTTCCAATGCAGAAAGTTCATCAATCACCGCCTTGATCACCCTGTTTCCCGGCTCACAGGCAAGGAAAGGCGAAAACATTCCGGTCTGGCCTTCTGGAAACTCATAGACCGAATAGGCCCGTTCCTCGGTGAACAATTCATCCACCGGATGCAGGCAGACCGAGTCCGCCTCGGGCAGGAAGCCGCCCATCTCATGCAGGATTTCATAGCGCATCAGGTCAGAAACGCCAGCATACTTGCCGCGCCGGAAATATTCATTGATCTGTCGTTGATTGCGAAAGCGGCGGCCGGTCAGATAGTCATTGTCGAACAGCCGGTAGGTCCAGCCGGGGTGTGCGGTCTTCCAGCTTTCCATCCATGCGCTGGGGGGGGGGTGTGGGCCAATCCATATATGTCCGATGGACCTTGGTATCACGGTTCTCTGTCCTGCATGTTGTTTCGGCGCGGTTCTATTTGGTTTGCATGCTATACAGCGGTGTTACGGTATGAATGCGGTTTTTTTGACCAGCGACAAAGGCAGCTCTGATACGCATATGGCCGGAACGGGTTTCACTGGGTGGATCCAGCAAGATACCTTGATATCCGATGACCCGCTGCGCCGGGTGAAGGTGCCGCGGCAGGGGCCAACTGAAGTAAAAATGCCGTGTCGTGCCGTGTAAAGATGGGCCGCGCTGCGCCTTGCAATGTCTCACCAGTCCGCCGCACCGACGAATCTGACCTCTAAGGCATTGCTTTTGCAGGAAATGGTGGGCGACCCTGGAATCGAACCAGGCGCGGGTCGCCCCGGGGGAGTTACAGTCCCCTGCCGCACCTTGCAGCGCGTCGCCCACTGGGCGGCTGAATACGCGTGAGGGGTGGGGGCGTCAAGGAGGAATTTCCCGAACTTCGGCGGGAATTTGGCGGCAAGTGGGCTTGCGTTTAAGCGCGCGTCCGGCGCAATGTCCGCATCGGTCAGACGAAAGGCAAAATCATGAAAAAGCCGACCTGGGTGGTTGATAAGGAACGCGTCAAGCGGGCGGCGGCGCATGAAACCCTATGGCTGTTTGGCATGCATGCGGTGCGCGATGCCTTGATGAATCCCGCGCGGGTGAAACTGCGGCTGGTGGTGACCAAGAATGCCGCCGACCGTCTGGCAGAGGCGATTGCGGCTGGCGGCCTGGAGCCGGAAATCGTCGAGCCACGCAACTTTGACAGCCATGTACCGCTGGAGCCGGAGAATGTGCACCAAGGGGCGGCGCTCGAGGTGAAGCCGCTTCAGTGGGGCACCCTTCAGGATCTGGCGATTGCCGGCAAGGGCGCGCCGCTTCTGGTGCTGCTTGACCGGGTGACTGACCCACATAATGTCGGCGCCGTGTTGCGTTCGGCCGAAGTGTTTGGCGCGCGGGCGGTAATTGCGCCCTTGCGCCATTCGACCCCGGAAACCGGTGCCTTGGCAAAGACCGCCAGCGGTGCGCTGGAACGTCAGCCCTACCTGCGGGTGGGCAATCTGGCCGACACGATGGAAGAACTGAAACAGATGGGCTATGTGCTGCTGGGTCTGGATGGCGAAGCCGACATCACCCTGTCCGAAGCATTGGCCGAAGTGGGGCAGCGCCCGCTGGCCCTCGTGATGGGCGCCGAGGGGCCAGGCCTGCGTGAACGCACGCGTGACACCTGTGACCGGCTGGTAAAAATTCCATTCGCAGGGGGATTCGGCTCGCTCAACGTTTCAAACGCCGCTGCGGTCGCGCTCTATGCGGCCGCAACGCGCTGAAAACGGACCTTGCGGCTGAACAATCCGCCACGCGCGCGCCCAAACTGTCACAGTCGATCACACATGCGGGATCGGGGGTTCTTTTTGTGCCGATCCATGGCATTTTAGGGCCACGCCGGGTTTGCTGGTGATCTGGAGTTCGGGGATGGTATTGCGCATGTTTGCCATGGCAGGTGGGGCCGTGATGGGTCTTGCCGTCGCCGCATGGGCCGATGAACCGATGTATTATGCGCCGGGCGGCATTGCCTTGTCGGGCTACGATGTCGTCGCCTATTTCACCCAGGGCCGCCCGGTCGAAGGGCGCGCAGAACATGCGATCCGCTGGCGGGGCGCAACCTGGTATTTTGTCAGCCCTGAATCCCAGATGTTCTTCGAGATGAACCCATCTGCCTACGCGCCGCAGTTTGGCGGTTACTGTGCCTATGCGGTCGCCGAAGGGCATACGGCATCTGCCCAGCCAGACGCCTTCTTCCTGCGCGGTGGGCGGCTTTATTTCATGCACACCGCCGCCATGTTGCGCCAGAAACAGGCAGAACTGGACGAAATCGTCACAGAAGCGCAAGGCAACTGGCCGACAGTCCTAAGCAGCGCACCCTGACGCAAAGGGTCACCCTTGCAAGGCTGATCATCACAATTCAGCGAGCAGCCTTTTACGCAGCCTTTACAGTTCTAAATGATAATGAGGAGGCCGGCTCGGAACTGCCGTGCCTCAGCTCACTGTCCCTCGTTCCGCAACTGGCGCCCGGCCTGCTTGGTTCGGGCGCTTTTTTGTGGCAAAGGCGCTTTCATGCAGAACCCCGACGATACGATGATCCGCAAAATTCTGAATGAAACCCGCGTGGTGGCTGTGGTGGGCTGGTCGCCCAACCCCGACCGGCCCTCGCACGGTCTGGCGGCCTTTCTGAAAGCGCGGGGCATGCGGGTGATTCCGGTCAATCCGGGGCAGGCGGGCCAACGTCACGAGGGTGAGAAAATTCGCGCAGCACTGGCCGATATCCCGGCAGGCGACCGGGTAGAGATGGTGGATCTCTTCCGTCGGTCAGACGCGGTGGCAGGTATTGTAGATGCGGCGCTTGCGGCCTTGCCTGATCTCAAGGTGATCTGGATGCAGTTGGGCGTCATGGATGAAGCGGCCGCACAAAAGGCGCGGGCGCGCGGGATCACCGTGGTGCAGAACCGCTGCCCGAAGATCGAGGCGCGGCGTCTGGGGCTTGCCTGATCCCCACTGGTTTCAGACCGGGGCCGGTCAAAGTATCTCCAGCACCAAATCGGTTGGGCGACAAAGGGCTGCCTTGCCGTTGGCCATAACCAGTGGCCGCTCGATCAGGCGCGGATGGGCTGCAAGCGCCGCCAGAATGGTTTGGTCGGCCGCATCGGCAGGCAGGTTCAGGGCGTGGAATTCGGCTTCGGATGTGCGCGCAAGGCTGCGGGCGGGAAGCTTCAGTTGCGCCAGCGCCGCCGTCAATTCGTCAAGTCTAGGTGGCTGGTCAAGGTAAAGGCGGATGTCAGGATTGATGCCGCGCGCCTTGATCAGCGCCAGCGTCTCGCGTGATTTCGAACAGCGCGGATTGTGCCAGATGGTGACGCTCACAGCCACGGTCCGCGGTCGGTGCCGACAGCCTCCGCAATATTTGCGAAGCCGTCGCGCGCAGCTAGCTTGTCAAGCCCACGGGCGATGTCGGCCGCAAGGCTGAGGCCCTCGTAGACCAGCGCGGAATAAAGCTGCACCGCCGAAGCCCCTGCGCGGATCTTGGCATAGGCATGATCGGCGCTGGCAATGCCACCGACCCCGATCAGCGGCAGGCGGCCTTCGGTCAGTTGCGACAGACGCGCAAGCGTCCGGGTGGATTTTTCGAACAAAGGTGCGCCGGAAAGCCCGCCCGCCTCGCCCCGGTCTGCACTTTTCAAACCCTCGCGCGAAAGCGTGGTGTTGGTGGCAATCACCCCGTCGACGCCGCTGGCCAGCGCCACTTCGGCCACATCCTCAAGTTCGGGCGCCGAAAGATCGGGCGCGATCTTCAGGAAGATCGGGATCCTGCGGGAAAGGCGGTCACGTTCGGCCAGCACCAGCGCCAAAAGCCCCGACAGCGCGGTTTTGCCCTGCAGGTCGCGCAACTTTTCGGTGTTGGGCGAAGAAACATTGACCGTTGCAAAATCGACATGCGGGCCGCAGGTCGCCAGCACGGCTGCGAAATCGGCGGCGCGGTCGGCGCTGTCCTTGTTGGCGCCAAGGTTCAAACCCACCGGAACCGAACGGGGCGCGGCGGCCAGACGGGTGGCAATCGCTGCCATCCCCTGATTGTTGAAGCCGAACCGGTTGATGACGGCGCGGTCCTCGGTCAGCCGGAACAGGCGCGGCTGCGGGTTGCCGGGTTGCGCGCGCGGGGTCGCCGCCCCAACCTCGACAAAGCCGAAACCGGCGCGGGTCAGGGGGCCGACCGCTTCGGCATTCTTGTCAAAACCAGCGGCAAGGCCGACCGGATTGGGCAGGTCCATCCCGGCAAGGCGCGTCTTCAGCCGGGACGAGCTGACCGGACCCGGAAGCGGCACAAGCCCCGCCGCCAGCGCCCTGACCGACAGGCCATGCGCGCGTTCGGGGTCCATTCGGTGCAGGCCGCAAAGCGCGATCCGTTCCAGAAGCGTCATAGCAATCCCTCGGGGAAGATGTGGCCGCTGGCGCCCAGTGGCAGGGATTTGTCCCAGACCACATCTTCCAGCAGCAATGGCCGGTACAGGTGCGGAAAAAGCGCGCCACCGCGCGACTCTTCCCATTTCAGCGCCTGACCCAGCCGGTCGATTTCGCAAGCCACCAGCACCAGATCGCTTTCGGTGGCGAAATGGCGGGCGGCGGTTTCCACCACCTGCGCGGGGGTCGAAAAATGGATGAACCCGTCGGCAAGATCGATGGGCGCGCCAAGCGTCTGGCCCGCGGCGCGGAACTGGTCCCATTCGGGACGGCGGAATATTTTCAGGATCAGCATGGGCTGCTCATGCCCGTTTGCCCTTTGCGGGTCAAGATGGCTGCGCGGGCTTCCGAACCGTGCGGCGCAGCGCTGGCAAGGGGTGAAAACTTGCCCGCCGACCCTTGCCTTGGCCCAAGGCCTGTCCTAATAAAGAACCAGCGCGGGCGTTGTGTAATGGTAAGACCTTAGCCTTCCAAGCTAAAGACGCGGGTTCGATTCCCGCCGCCCGCTCCATCCCCTTTTCAGGTTCAAAGTGACGTGTCCGAACTCGGACAAATTCATAAGTAATTGAAAATACGTCATTTTCCGTTTTTTGTTAAGCGGATTTTAACGGTTTTGACGGGGTGTCCCGCGCCGGAGCCCCGCCAAGTGCTCACGCAATCATCGCTGCGCGGGTACCGCAGTGCCGTTAGGGGGCTGTTGCCCGCCCTGCGACAAGGCCAACCTTGCCTCCACCCCGGCTTCAGCCTAAACCGCTTGGGACGCGAAAACCCGGAGGCAGCATGGCCCGCAGACCGCAGACGACAAGCGAAGATCGGGCGCCTTCGAAACGGGTGGGGGCGCTGGCGGCGCTTTGGCCCTTCGTGCGGCCTTACCGGGCAACCGCGGCGATGGCGCTGGTAGCGCTTACGCTGACCGCCTCGATCAGCCTGATCCTGCCGATCGCGGTGCGCCGGATCGTGGATGGGTTCCAGCAGGGTGCCGTGCTTCTGGATCAGTATTTCATGGCCGCCATCGGCATTGCGGCCCTGCTCGCGCTGGGCACCGGGGCGCGCTATTACCTTGTCACCCGGCTGGGTGAACGGGTGGTAGCCGACATCCGCCGCGCGGTCTTTGACCGGGTGATCGGCATGAGCCCGGCATTTTTCGAGCGGCTGCTGACTGGCGAAGTGTTAAGCCGCATCACCACCGACACTACGCTGATCCTGTCGGTGATCGGATCATCGGTTTCGGTTGCCTTGCGCAATGTGCTGATGCTGGTGGGCGGGCTGGTGCTGATGGTCTTCACCAGCGCCAAGCTGACCGGGCTTGTGCTGTTGATCGTGCCCGCCGTCGTGGTGCCGATCATCTTGCTGGGCCGCCGTCTGCGCCGCCTGAGCCGCGAGAATCAGGACTGGATCGCCGCCTCGTCCGGGCAGGCGTCAGAGGTGCTGGGCGCGGTTCAGACCGTGCAATCCTTTACGCACGAGGCCGAAAGCCGCGCCGATTTCGCGGATCTGACCGAAAAAAGTTTCGTCTCGGCCAAGGTGCGGATCAAGGCGCGGGCGCTGATGACGGTGATCGTGATCTTTTTGATCTTTACCGGTGTGGTGGGGGTTTTGTGGGTGGGCGCGCGCGACGTGCGCCTTGGCGCAATGACCATCGGCGATTTGGTGCAGTTTGTGATCTATTCGGTGATGGTGGCCGGATCGACCGGGGCCTTGTCAGAAATCTGGGGCGAATTGCAGCGTGCGGCGGGGGCGACCGAGCGGCTGGTTGACCTGCTGCGCGCCGAGGATACCATCCGTGACCCGGCAAAGGCGGTGGCCTTGCCGCGGCCGGTCAGCGGGGCGATTGCCTTTGAAGGGGTGACCTTCCATTACCCGTCGCGCCCTGCGCAATCGGCGCTGCAAGGGATCAACCTGTCGATCCGTGCCGGGGAAACCGTGGCACTGGTCGGCCCGTCGGGTGCCGGCAAGACCACGGTCATCCAACTGATCCAGCGTTTCTGGGACCCCGAGGAGGGGCGGATCACCCTTGACGGCACCGACCTGCGGCAGCTGTCCCGCCATGATTTCCGCCGCGCCATCGCGCTGGTGCCGCAGGATCCGGTGATCTTCGCCGCCTCGGCGCGCGACAATATCCGCTTTGGCCGCCCCGACGCCACTGACGCCGAGGTCGAGGCTGCGGCCATGGCGGCGGCGGCGCACGAGTTTTTGGTGCGCCTGCCCGAAGGCTATGACACGTTCGTGGGTGAACGCGGGGTGATGCTGTCGGGCGGGCAAAAGCAGCGCATCGCCATCGCCCGCGCCATCCTGCGCGACGCGCCGGTCTTGCTGCTGGATGAAGCGACCAGCGCGCTTGACGCCGAAAGCGAACGCGCGGTGCAGGGCGCGGTGGAAAAGCTGTCGCAGAACCGCACGACGATCATCGTCGCTCACCGGCTGGCCACGGTGAAAAAGGCCAACCGGATCGTGGTGTTCGATCAGGGCCGGATCGTCGCCGAAGGCACACATGACCAGCTGGTTGCCGAAGGCGGGCTTTATGCGCGGCTAGCCCGCCTGCAGTTCACAGAGGGCGATCTGGCATAGGTTTTGCCCGCCCGAATTCCGCCCAAGGCCCCAGCGTCACACTTGCCATGAATAGGTCTTGCGGCCATCCTGACCTGCAGAATATGCGCCCGGAAAACCGGGCCTGTGGGGAGGATCGGAATGGGACATTTCGCCACGGTGGCGGACCGCGATGCGATTGAACGGGCAATGCCCTATGAAGATCGCGGACTGGCCGCGACGATCTATCAGTTCCTGAGCCGGGCGAAAGCCGCGCATGGCCCGCGCCCGGCGGTCAGCTTTCAGCTTTTGTCGGATCCGAAATCCAGGGCCGAAACCCTGAGTTGGACGGCGCTGCACGCGCGGGTGACGCAGGCCGCGAACCTGTTCCGTTCGCTTGGCGTGGGCGAAACCGATGTGGTGGCCTACCTGCTGCCCAACTGTTCGGAAACCGCAGTCACGCTTCTGGCCGGGGCCACCGCGGGGATCGTCAATCCGATCAATCCGCTTCTGGAACCCGAAAAGATTGCCTCTATCCTGCGCGAGACGAAGGCCAGGGTTCTGGTGACGCTGAAGCCGTTCCCCAAATCCGATTTGGCGCAGAAGGCGGCCGAGGCCTTGACCATGGCCCCCGGCGTGGAGACTTTGATCGAGGTTGACCTCAACCGCTATCTTTCCCCGCCCAAAAGCTGGATCGTGCCGCTGATTCGCCCCAAGAACCCGGCCACCCATAAGGCCCGCCTGCTTGATTTCAACCGCGCCGTGGGGGCGCAACCCGCCGACCGCCTGAGTTTTGCCGACAGCACCGGCGACCGGGTTGCCGCCTATTTCCACACCGGCGGCACCACCGGCACGCCCAAAGTGGCGCAGCACAAATATTCGGGCATGATCTACAACGGCTGGCTGGGCCATGAACTGATTTTCACCGCAACCGATGTGCTGATCTGCCCTTTGCCGCTGTTCCATGTGCTTGCGGCCTATCCGGTCTTCATGTCCTGCATCGCCTCGGGGGCGCATATGGTTCTGCCGACCCCGCAGGGGTATCGCGGCGAAGGCGTGTTCGACAATTTCTGGAAACTGGTCGAACGTTGGAAGGTCAGCTTCATCATCACCGTGCCAACCGCGATTGCCGCCCTGATGCAGCGTCCGGTAAATGCCAATGTGTCGACCCTGAAAACTGCCATATCGGGGTCTGCGCCGCTGCCGGTTGAACTTTACAACCGGTTCAAGGCGGCGACGGGGGTGGAAATTTCGGAAGGCTACGGGTTGACCGAAGCCACTTGCCTTGTGTCCTGCAACCCGGTTGATGGCCGCAAAAAGATCGGTTCGGTCGGTATTCCCTTCCCCTACAGCCATGTTCGCATCCTTCATTCGGATGCGGCCGGCACCGTCACCCGAGACTGCGTGATTGACGAGGTGGGCGAGATTTGCGTGGCGAACCCCGGCGTCTTTGCCGGATCGACCTATACGGAAACCGAGAAGAACCGCGACCTGTTTGCCGAAGGCCGGTATCTGCGTACCGGCGATCTGGGGCGGATCGACGCTGACGGCTATCTGTGGATTACCGGACGGGCCAAGGATCTGATCATCCGCGGCGGCCACAACATCGACCCCGGCATGATCGAAGAGGCGCTGGCGGGCCACCCGGCGGTGGCCTTTGTGGGCGCGATCGGTCAGCCGGACAGTTTTGCCGGCGAATTGCCCTGCGCCTATGTCGAACTGGTCAAGGGGGCCAGCGTCGCCGTGGACGAACTGCTGGTCTGGGCGGGTGAGCATATCCAGGAACGCGCCGCCATTCCCAAATACATCGAAATCCTGCCCGAACTGCCAAAAACCGCGGTTGGCAAGATATTCAAACCCGATTTGCGGCGGCTGGCGATCACCCGCGTCTTTGACGCCGCGTTGAACGAGGCAGGCATTGCCGCTGCGGTTGCCGAAGTGGTTGAAGACAAGAAACTGGGCTTGGTGGTTAAACTGGCGCGCAGGGGGCCGCTGGACGATGAGGCGGTCATTCACCTGATGGGCCAGTATCCGGGGTCTTGGGCGTGGTCCGGCTGAAGGGCACGGTCCCTGCTGGCCATGACCGGATTTTTCCGCGATTTCTGCCTTAGTTTGCCACAATGAGCAGAGAAGAGTGGAACTGTTGCTACGGAAGGAAAGGCCGATATGACGAAACTGAAGGTTGCGGGGCACCTGCTGATTGGCGCCGCGGTGTTGGCGGCGGGTTCGGCAGCGGCGGAAACCCAGTCAGAGGTGGTCTATTCCCACAAGGCCTGGCAGGTGCAGGTCGTGGCCTTCGACGACGGCAGCCTGACTTGCCTTGCAGAAGTTTCGGACGGCGGGCGTTCCTTCACCATGTGGTCAGGCGCGGACGAACTGGTGCAGTTGCAGTTCTATGACGAAAGCTGGGATCTGGGCGAAGATCAGACCGCCGATCTGAAGGTCGAGGTTGACAGCCGCGGCCCCTGGTCGTTGACCGAGGCAGAGTTGCACAAGCAAAGCGTGTTCTTCGACATTCCCGACAGCGACGATGGCGTGGCCTTCATGGCCGAAGTGATGGGCGGCAATCGCCTTTATCTGAGCAACGACGACGGCGAGCCGGTGTCTGACTATTCGCTGGCGGGTTCCAGCGCCTCGGTCAGTGCGCTGATCGAATGCGTAGAGGCACTGAAGGCCGACAGCAACCCGTTCAAGTGAACGGGTAATCTACCCCGGCAGCGGCGCGCGCCGCAGTTGCCGGAAGCAACGACAGAAAAAAAGACGAGCAGCGAAGTTGAAGTTGAACCACCGCCCCGAGATTGACGGACTGCGCGCCATTGCGGTTGTGCCTGTCATACTGTTCCACGCCGGGCTTGGCCTTTTCGGTGGCGGTTTCGTTGGCGTTGACGTGTTTTTTGTGATCAGCGGCTTTCTGATCACCTCGATCATCGTCAAAGAGGTCGAGGCAGGCCGCTTCAGTTTTCTTGATTTCTACGAACGCCGGGCGCGGCGGATCCTGCCGGCACTGTTCCTGGTGATGGCGACGACGATCCCTTTTGCCTGGCTCTGGATGTTCCCCCTGAAACTGAAGGAATTTTCGGCAAGCATCGTTTCGGTCTGCCTGTTTGCGTCGAATTTCCTG
>CANJQT010000044.1 GCA_947476475.1 Paracoccaceae bacterium
CCCGCCCAGATCATCAGGTTCGATGTTGTGGTGCATCATGGCGGCGATAACGCGCCGGTCCATTTCGTCACGCGGGTCTTCCAGGTTGTAGGCCCAGACACGCAGCGGCGATGCCGAAACCCACTCGCCCAGCAAGTCGCGCCCCGTTACCATCGCCAGAGCCTCGACAAGGGTAAGGGAAGATTTGCCAACCCCTCCCGGTGCTACCGTGACAGACACTTGCTTGCGGATCATGTGACGCCCATAGACCCACGGGCGCGGTGGGATGGTCAGCGGATCGCGCCACACGAACGCCGTGGCGCTAATCGCTGCCGACTCGGGCGATACCCAGGCACTTGTCACGCTCCCCGCATAGTCGCCTCGCCAGCTTTGCGGCTGGTGACGGGCGCGCTCGGTCCGGTATCCCTCGATCCCTTGGCGGATATGATCTGTCATGCTGTCATCCCCCCTACATGGCCGAGGAAGGCGGCGCGGGTGGCGGCTGGCATTTGCTCGTAGCAGGCCAAAGCCCAGGCTTTGACTTCGGCGTGTGTGGCAATACTCACCCACCAGCGGGCGTCGTCCATCGCGCTCAGAAACACAGGCGTCGGTGATCCGGCGCACATGCGTTCCAGAATGCCGTTCATCAGGAACGCGGCGTCTTCCGGTTCGCAGGCGGCGATTGCGCGGCAGAGGGCGGTTGCACTCTCCAGCCGTTTCCGATAGACTTCACACATAGTAGTTTTGTCACGAATATCAGCCCCGGTAGCGCCCGCCAGCGCGCCGGGGTTTTCGTTTTGTGCAGTTAGGATTGCGGCCATCATGCTGCCTCGCGGCATTCGAGCCACTCGGCAACATCAGTCTCGCGCCAATAGCGGCGCGTCTGAATCTTGATCGGCTTGGGGAAGTTGAGCGCCGGATCGTTCAACCAGCGCCATAGGCTCATGTCCGATACGCCGCCGCAAATTTCGCGCACCGTCGCCGCCTTGATCAGTTTTGACATTTAGCCACCTCGTTAGAGAACGTGTGGCTATTAAATATTCACAAACAATCAGTTCAGATATGGAAGTATCTAGCTCGTTCCAATGGATGGAATCTTTTTGGCCCTCGTCGCCGGTCTTGTAGTGTTCAGGCCGAGTTGGATAGTCTGCGACAGCCATTTTCTTATGGACTTCTCAGTTATCTTTGGCGCTACTTGCTTTGCCGCACTCACAGCCTGCGCGAAGCTCCTACCTAGATTCTCGCTTTCTATAAATGACTCAAGGACTTTTGTCCTGTCCGGCTTGATCGCTACACGTTTCTTACCACCGGCAGATTTCATTCGCTTATCATTTAACATAGATTGCAATTCGGCCAAATTTGTCCCCAGAGCGTCGAGGATAGACTGGTCACAGCTTCTGAGGTATTCATCCTTCTTCGCGTTGCGAAACATCACCCTTTTTATAATTTCAAGTTTCAGTTCGGGATCATTATTTACGCCAAATTTTTCAAATATGATTGGCCTTATGTCGACAAATAATTCGTTGCCGTCATCAGGATGCCTCATCTTGAAGTACTGGTCTACCCAGTCAGGTATGCTCATACCCTTGCCTCCAAACGCACCATATTGTCTGCCCCTTGTGCCATCAGCCCCAAGACAAATCGCCCCCAAATCTCAAGTGCTTGCCTTTTTTCCTCGGCATAGTCGTGACGCTGATAGATACTCACAATCCCCGACGCGGTCCCGCTAACATGGTTCAACACGGCTTCGGTTACACGCACCGCGATACCCAAGCGCGCCATCCCGGTTGCCGCCGTGCGGCGTAGATCGTGAAAGGTCCAGCGTGGGATTTCCACCGCTTCGCCGCGTTCCTTCTCCGCGATCTGTTCCATCGCCTTAGCCAACGTCGCCCGCGCTTTGAAAAACCCACTCACCGGAGTTGTGCCGGTTGTGGTGAAGATAAAGCCGGGTCGCCCCTCGATCCGCTCCACCGCGTCCAGAACGGCTTGCACCGCGCCTGACAGTGGCACGTCATGCGCCCGCCCGTTCTTTGTGCGGGCTGCAGCAAGGTGCCAAGCATCGCCCCGAAATTCGCCATCCGTAATCTGCGCAGCCTCGTTCAGCCGCTGGCCGGTCAAGAGCAGCACCTTGCCCAGCGGCCCCCACGGGAAGCCCTCCGCTTCACAGGCCTGCCAGAACCACCGGATTTCAACGTCAGTCAGCACCCGGTCGCGGCTCGTTTCCTTCGCTACCGGCTTGACGCCTAGCGCGGGGTTGAGCGCGAGAATATCCCGCTCCACCGCCCAATTCAGAAACTTGTTGAGATAGGCGCGGATGCGGTTCGCCGTCACCACCCGCCCGCTATCCGCGATGCCGTCCAGAAGATCGATCACGTCTCGCTTGGTAAGTGAGCGAATGTCGCGCTCGCCCCAAGCAGCGACCACAAAGCGATCAAGTTCGCGGCGCACCACGTCCCCGCTTTTCAAGCCCTTTAGGTGGCGTTTGTAATACTGCCCCATCAAGACGCTGATCCTGTCGCGGTCATCCTCGGGCTTCGGGGCCATAGCCGCCCTCACCTCCTCGGCAGGGTCGCGGCCTTCGCTGGCCGCTGCCATCACTTCCCGCGCCCGCACCCGTGCATCCGCAAGCGACAGCGTAGGGAAGGCCGCAAGGGTCATCCGGCGATGCACCCCGCCGTGCCTGTATCGCACCTGCCAGCCCTTTTTGCCCGTGGGCTGCACCACCAGGTAAAGCCCGGTGCAGAGGTCGTCAGGGATCTCCCGCCGACGGTCTGTTGCCAGCATAGCTTCGACAGTCGCGGCCTTAAGCTTCATGTCAATTTGTCCTCTGGGGAACACTCTGGGGAACAGAGTTGCCGGTATTGGCTGTTCCCCAACGTTAGACTATGGTTGCCGATCAAGTCAATATATCATTCATTTCAATCTATTAAATGAGGCGATAGTTTTACAACGTTAGGGCGTGATAGCGCCTAGAAATAGACTGTTAATCAATTGGTCGTAGGTTCGATCCCTACCGCCGGAGCCAAAAAATCTTAAGAAAAGCAAGATGTTGGCAGCTACACCGCAAGGGTGGCACTTGGGGATTCTTGCGCTGGCAGGCAGATGGTCAACAACCCGAAAAGGGTGGCGACCGGCCTGTCGTTTGCGCGAATTTCCGCGCAAGGCCGGCGGCAGCGGCTGTCATGGTGGCTTTCCTCATTGCGACGCATTATCGGGGCACGAAGGAGTGTGATGATGAAACATCTTTTGTTGATCGTTGCGGCATGCTTGGCCGTAGGCAGCGTGGTCGAGGCTGAAGCCAAGTCCTGCCCGCCGGGACTTGCCAAGAAGAACCCGCCCTGTGTGCCACCGGGGCAAGCTAAAAAAGGCGTCCGTTATTGGGCACCCGGCGACTATATCGGTGACGAGCCCCTTCACTGGATCACCTATTTCGACCGCTATGGCCTGCCGACGCTGGCCCCGGGCCAACGCTATGTGATTATCGGCAATCGGGTCTATGCGGTGGCGGAAGACACCTACACGATCCTGAGTGTCCTCAAGGCGGTTGACGCGATTCTGGACTGACCGATGATGGACTGGACCGAAGAAGCGTTTGGGCCGGACGGGCTTGAGGCGGAAACCCGGTCGCGTTTGGCACCGCTGCCAGTCGCGGTGATCAATCACGGTGCCACGCTGTTCCGTCCGGGGGATTCGGTCCGCGGCTTCATCATCCTGCTGTCCGGTCGAATCGACGTTTTCCTGGTTGGCGCGTCGGGGCGTGAACTGTTGCTTTACGCAGTCGAGCCCGGCACATCCTGCGTGCAGACGACGCTGGGCCTGCTGGGTGGCGAAGATTATACGGGCGAGGCGACAGCGGCGACCGATTGCCGCGCCGTGGTGGTTCCAAGGCAATTGTTTCTTGATCTCATGGAAAGTTCCACTTCGTTCCGGTCGTTGGTCTTCCGGGCCTTTGCCCAGCGGATGCAAGGCATGCTTCACCTGATCGAGCGCGTGGCATTCATCCGAATCGAAGCGCAACTGGCAGACGCGCTTCTGGCGCGGGCGCGCGATGATGTGGTCGAGGGGACGCATCAGGAACTTGCGGCAGCAATAGGTTCGGCACGCGAAGTGGTATCGCGCAGGCTTGAAGCCTTTCAACGCGCCGGTTGGGTTACAACCGAGCGCGGACTGGTTCGGCTGACCGACCGGCAAGCCCTGCGCCGGATTGCCGCAGCCAATGACAACAGCAGCGTGACATAGTCACTGACAAGCTGACGGCATCGGCGGATACTTTGCCTAATCCTGCGGGTGTGCAGGGTCACAAAAGGAGAAGGCCATGTTCAATACAAATGTCGGCAGCACGGATCGGATGATCAGGATCATTCTGGGCATTGTCTTGTTGGCGGTGTGGTTTTTAGCGCCGGGTTACGGGTTGCGGTGGGTTCCGTTGGTTCTGGGTATCGTCGCGCTTGCAACAGGCGCTTTGTCCACCTGCCCGCTTTACTCGCTTCTGGGGATCAATACCTGTTCGACCAAGAAGGCCTGAAACCCGACATGAGGGCCGGTTGACCCCGGCCCCGCCGTCGTGCAGTCATGGGCAAGACAGGTGCCCATGAAAGATTTCGAGCTGAACGAATTCCTTCCCTATCAGCTGGCCGCAGCGGCCGAGCGGATCAGTCGGGATTTTTCCGAAACTTACCGGCGCGAATTCGGCATCTCTATCCCGGAATGGCGTGTGCTTGCGCATCTGAACCAATCCGGCGAGGTATCGGTGCGCGACATAGAAGCGCGCGTGGGGATGGAGAAATCCAAGGTCAGTCGCGCTGTGAGTCGGCTTGAAGCGGCGGGCTTCGTCGCAAAGCGGGTAAACACGGATGACCGACGGCTTTTGTCGCTGAGCCTGACGCCCGTGGGGCTTGAGCTGATGGCGCGGCTGGTGCCAAAGGCACTTGAGTTTCAGGCGCAGCTGTTGGGGCGGCTGGGCCCGGATGCAGCACCTTTGGTCGCGGCGCTTGAGCGTATCCTGAGGGGTGGCAGATGACGGTACTATACGACTATTGGCGTTCGTCGGCGTCCTACCGGGTGCGTATCGCGCTGGCGCATCTGGGGGTGGCCTGGCAGGCGGTACCAGTCAACTTGGTGGACGGGAGCCAACGCGGGACGGACAATCTGGCACGCAACCCGCAGGGTCTGGTCCCGACGCTGGAGATAGACGGGCTGCGGCTGACGCAATCGCTGGCAATCATCGAATATCTGGCCGAAACCCGTGGTGGCGGGCTGATGCCTGCGGACGCCGCTGGCCGCGCCCGGGTCCGGGCATTGAGTTACGCGGTGGCAATGGAGATCCATCCGGTCTGCAACCTGTCAGTGGGGAAGTATGCGGTTGATGCCTCGGGAGGGGCGATAACTACCGAAAGCTGGATGCGGCATTTCATTGCCAAGGGTCTGGCGGCGCTGGAACAGATGCTGGACCATCCCGCAACCGGGCGCTTTTGCCATGGCGACCAGGTGACCATGGCCGATCTATGTCTGGTGCCGCAGGTCTTCAATGCCCGCCGCTGGGGGGTAGACTTGGCCCCCCTGCCCCGGATCACCGCAATCGAGGCGGCGTTGGCCGAACTGCCCTCCGTGCAGGTGGCCCATCCCGACCAATGGCGGGAATGAGAGGGGTTTCGTCCGGGCAACGCCCGACCGATCTGCCGGGAGGGCTCTGCCCTCCCGGACCCACCCGGGATATTTGGGCCACAATGAGAGGGATCAGTCCGCCGCCACGCGCCGGAGTTTGAGCATGGGTGCCAGATAACGCCCGGTATGGCTTTCAGGGACCTTCGCCACTTCTTCCGGTGTGCCGACAGCCACGATCCGGCCGCCGCCATCGCCGCCTTCGGGGCCGATGTCGATGATCCAGTCGGCCGTCTTGATCACGTCGAGGTTATGTTCGATGACCACCACCGTATTGCCCTGTTCGACCAGTTCATGCAGAACTTCCAGCAGCTTGCGAACATCTTCGAAGTGCAGGCCGGTGGTTGGCTCATCAAGGATATAGAGCGTGCGACCAGTAGAGCGGCGCGCAAGTTCCTTTGACAGTTTCACCCGCTGCGCTTCGCCACCCGAAAGCGTTGTCGCCTGTTGACCGACCTTGATATAGCCAAGGCCCACCTGCACCAGCGCATCCATCTTTTCGCGGATCGCGGGGACGGCCTTGAAGAATTCTTGCGCATCCTCGACCGTCATGTCCAGAACATCGGCGATCGACTTGCCCTTGAAGCGGATTTCCAGCGTTTCGCGGTTATAGCGATGGCCTTTGCAGGTCTCGCAGGTGACGTAGACATCGGGCAGGAAATGCATCTCGATCTTGATCAGCCCGTCGCCCTGACATGCCTCGCAGCGCCCGCCCTTGACGTTGAAGGAAAAGCGCCCCGGCTGGTAGCCGCGCGCCTTGGCTTCCGGCAGACCTGAGAACCAGTCGCGGATCGGGGTGAAAGCGCCCGTATAGGTGGCGGGGTTCGACCGGGGCGTGCGGCCGATCGGGCGCTGGTCGATGTCGATGACCTTGTCGAGATATTCGAAACCCTTGATCGTTTCGCAGGGTGCGGGCGTCTCGCGCGCGCCGTTCAGCTTCATCGCGGCGTTTTTGTAAAGGGTTTCGATTGTCAGGGTCGATTTGCCACCCCCAGAAACGCCGCTGACGCAGACAAACTTGCCCAAGGGAAATTCCGCTGTCACGTCTTTGAGGTTGTTGCCGGTGGCCTTGACCACTGTCAAAACCTTGCCACTGCCCTTGCGCCGGACTTTTGGCACGGCAATCGCGCGTTTTCCCGACAGATATTGCCCGGTGATCGATGCGGCGTCTGCCGCCACCTCGGCCGGGGTGCCATGGCTGATGACCTGACCGCCGTGCACACCTGCCCCGGGGCCGATATCAAAGACATAGTCCGCCTCACGGATCGCTTCTTCGTCATGCTCGACCACCAGCACCGTATTGCCCTGATCGCGCAGGTTCTTCAGCGTGCCCAAAAGCCGGTCATTGTCACGCTGATGCAGGCCGATCGAAGGCTCATCCAGAACGTACAGAACACCCGTGAGGCCCGACCCAATCTGGCTGGCCAAGCGGATGCGCTGGCTTTCGCCCCCCGAAAGCGTGCCCGCATTGCGGGAGAGCGTCAGATATTCAAGCCCCACATTGTTCAGAAACCCCAGACGCTCGCGAATTTCCTTCAGGATGGCGCGGGCGATTTCATTGCGCTGGTTGGTCAGGCTGGCGGGGACAGTGGCGATCCAGTCGAACGCCTCCTTGATCGACATGCGCACCACTTCGCCAACATGCAGACCGGCGATCTTCACGGCCAGCGCCTCGGGCTTCAGCCGGTAGCCGTGGCAGCTGCCACAGGGACGGTTGTTCTGGAACCGCTCCATCTCTTCGCGGGACCAGGCGCTGTCGGTTTCGCGGTAACGGCGTTCCATGTTGGGGATCACCCCCTCGAACGTGCGCGTCACTTCATAGACGCGGCCGCCCTCGTCGAACCGGAACGGGATTTCCGTCTCGCCCGACCCATAAAGAAACAGCTTCTGAACGGATTCAGGCAGATCTTTCCAGGGTTTTCTGGGATCAAAGCCGTAGTGGCGGGCCATCGCCTCGATGGTCTGCAGGAAGTAGGGGGTCTTGGTCTTGGACCAGGGGGCAATCGCCCCGTCTTTCAGTTTGAGCGTGACATCCGGCACCACCAGCCGCTCGTCGAAGAACAGTTCCACCCCCAGCCCGTCGCATTGCGGACAGGCCCCGAACGGCGCATTGAAGCTAAAAAGACGCGGTTCGATTTCCGGAATGGTAAAGCCTGAAACCGGGCAGGCGAATTTTTCGCTGAAGGTGATGCGTCTGGGTTCATCGCCCTCGGGGGGGGCGGTTTCCAGAATCGCGATCCCGTCTGCGAGGTTCAAAGCCGTGCGGAAACTGTCGGCCAGACGGGTTTCCAACCCTTCCCGCACCACGATCCGGTCAACCACCACGTCAATGTCATGACGGAACTTCTTGTCAAGCGTCGGCGGTTCTTCCAGCTCGTAGAACTGGCCGTTCACTTTGATCCTTTGAAAGCCCTGCTTACGCAGGTCGATGAATTCCTTCTTGTACTCGCCCTTGCGATCACGAACGATGGGCGCAAGCAGATAGCCGCGGGTTCCCTCCTCCATCGCCATGACGGTGTCGACCATGTCCTGAACCTGCTGCGCCTCGATCGGCAGGCCGGTCGCGGGGCTGTAGGGAGTACCGACGCGCGCATATAGCAGGCGCAGATAGTCGTAGATCTCGGTCACCGTGCCAACTGTCGAGCGCGGGTTCTTTGAAGTGGTCTTCTGTTCGATGGAAATCGCCGGGGAAAGACCCGAGATGTGATCAACGTCGGGCTTGCCCATCATGTCAAGGAACTGGCGTGCATAGGCCGACAGGCTTTCGACGTAGCGGCGCTGGCCTTCCGCATAGATGGTGTCAAACGCGAGCGAGGACTTCCCCGAACCCGAAAGGCCGGTGATCACCGTCAGTTTGTCGCGCGGGATATCCACGTTTATGTTCTTGAGGTTGTGTTCGCGCGCGCCGCGCACCTCGATGAATTTCTGCTCGGCCATACCTGTCCCCGCATCCAGCGGTTAACAGATAATGCATGGGGCGCGAGTCTCCAACCGGAAAGTGAGAACAATAGGGGAACTCCCTTCCTGCACCAACAGGGAGGCTCTGCCTCCCGCACCCCTCCGGAGTATTTCAGCCAAGCTGAATGGAAATCTTAACTTTTCCGACCCACCGTCGGCCTGCGGTACAGGCGAAAGCGCCGATGACCGCCCAAGGTGAAAGCGCCCCGTCCCGCCGGTCAAAGCCGCGCCAGGCGGGGCGCAGCCCGTTCTTTCATTTCATCTTGGCTGAAATACTCCGGGGGTCGGGGGGCAGAGCCCCCCCGCCTCTTCTGTCACATATGCAGCGCGCGGCCATAGGCGTCGAGGACGGCCTCATGCATCATCTCGCTTAGGGTGGGGTGCGGGAAGACCGTATTCATCAGCTCTTCCTCTGTCGTCTCAAGGCTGCGCCCAATGACATAGCCTTGGATCAGCTCGGTCACTTCTGCGCCGATCATGTGTGCCCCAAGAAGTTCGCCAGTCTTGGCGTCGAACACTGTCTTGACCATGCCTTCCGCCTCACCGAGGGCAATTGCCTTGCCATTGCCGATAAAGGGAAAGCGGCCCACCCTGACCTCGTGTCCCGCATCCCGGGCCTTTTGTTCAGTCAGTCCGACCGAAGCCACCTGCGGGTGGCAATAAGTGCATCCGGCGATCGAGTTCGGCTTGATCGGGTGCGGGTGGCCGCCGGCGATCAGTTCGGCGACCATCACACCTTCATGGCTGGCCTTGTGCGCGAGCCAGGGCGCGCCGGCAATGTCACCAATGGCGTAAAGACCCTGCACGCCGGTGCGGCAGAATTCGTCGGTGACCACATGGGTACGGTCGATCTTAACGCCCAGGGCTTCCAGTCCAAGGTTTTCGACATTGCCCACGATGCCCACGGCAGAGATCACCGTGTCGAAGTCGGCCGTGGTGGTCGTGCCGTTCGATTCCAGATGCGCGGTCACGCCCAGGCCCGGCTTGCGGTCAAGCTTCTTTACTGTCGTTTTTTCCAGAATCTTCATGCCTTGCTTGACAAAGGCTTTCTTGGCAAAGGCGCTGATCTCGGCATCCTCGATCGGCAGCACGCGGTCCATCACCTCGCACACGGTCACATCCGCGCCCAGCGTATTGAAGAAGCTGGCAAATTCTATGCCGATTGCGCCGGATCCGATGACCAGCAGCTTTTTCGGCATGCGTTTGGGCTGTAACGCGTGGCGATAGGTCCAGACCAGATCACCGTCCGCCTCAAGCCCCGGCAGTTCACGCGCACGGGCGCCCGTAGCCAGAATGATTGACTTTGCGGTCAGTTCCTCGGTGCCCTTGTCGGTTTTCACCGACACGACGCCCGCCTTCGGCAAGGTCGCCGCCCCCATGAAGACCGCAATCTTGTTTTTCTTCATCAAATGGCCGATGCCGCCAGAAAGCTGTTTGGCCACCCCGCGTGAGCGGGCTACGACGGCATCAAGATCATATCCAATTCCGTCGGCCTTCAGGCCGAATTCCTTGGCGCGGTGCATCAGATGAAAGACTTCCGCTGATCTCAGCAGGGCCTTGGTCGGAATACAGCCCCAGTTCAGGCAAATGCCGCCCAAATGCTCGCGCTCGACGATCGCGACCTTGAGGCCAAGCTGCGCCGCGCGGATTGCAGCAACATAGCCACCGGGGCCAGCCCCGACCACAACCAAATCGAACGTCTGGGTCACTCGCTTCTCCTCCCTGTGAAAAAGTAGTTTGCCATTAAACTATTTCACTCTGCCAATCAACTTACGTAAACCTCGGATCTGCCCTGCGCATTGTGCATGGCTATGTTCCGGCGAATTCACGAAGCAAAGCGCCATAGCCGCCACTGCTCAGGAACGCTGCTTCTTCCGTTGTGGACTCGCGGCCAAGGGCTGCGTTGCGGAACGGAAAGCGGCCAAAGCGGCGGATGATTTCGCGGTGCAGCCGCGCATGGTGGGCAAAACCGTCGCCGGTCGCGGGCAGGCGCGCCTCTATCAGCGCCACCGACCAATCCTGATCGGCCGGGTCTTCGGAATGTTCGAACGGCATGTAGAAGAACACACGCTGCGGCTCTGGTACGGTCAGGTCGAAGCTGCGGGCAATGGCCAGTCGCGCAACCCGACGGGCGATGGCATCAGTCGCAAAGGCGCGGCCATCGCCGCGGAACATGTTGCGGGAAAACTGATCGGTCACGATCAGGAGGGCCAGCGCGCCTTCAGCCGACTCTGCCCAGCCGTCGAGCCGCCCTTCCCAAGCGGCCTGCCAGGTTGGCATGAAGCGGTCCTTGATCGCGCTGTCGACCTCTGGCGCTGCGACGTACCAGCCGCTTTCACCGACTTCGGACAGCCAGAAATGAAGAACCTCGTTTATGCCCGTCATCCAAGCCCCCTCGATCCAGTCACCATGAACGTGGCAGGTTCCGGGATGGAATGCCAGAGGCCAAGTGGCCCACGCAAGGCGCGCTATTCGCCGGGATGGCTTGCGCGGTCTTCAATGCTTGCTTCCACCGCGACCGACGAGGCAGAGGGCGAAAGCGCGCGGAAGCGGCTGCGCACGAACACCTGGGCCCGACGCCGGGTCATCCGCCACAGCGCATAGGACGCGATGCCGCAGAACAGCAATGACATGAACAGGAAATATCCCTCCGGGCCAAAATAGCCCATGAACCAGCCGGTCAACAATGGCCCGCCAATCGCCCCAAGGCCGTTGATGAACAAGAGCCCAGAGGATGCGCCCGCCATTTCGGCCCCTTCGAGATAGTCGTTCACATAGGCAACCAGCAACGAATAGATCGGATTTGACACGCCCCCCGACAGGAAGGCTATCGCGACCAGCACCGGAAGCGTCCAGGACAGGATCATTCCGGAAAAGGTGACAGCAGCGCCAAAGGCCGCGAGCCACATGATCAGTGTCCGGCGGTCAAGCCGGTCTGACGCCCAGCCGATCGGGTATTGCAGCACCAGCCCCCCGACATAGATCGCACCCACGAAGATCGACAGGTTCTTTACCGAAAGCCCTACTTCTGCCCCCCAAACTGACGCCATGCCGAACTGCGCGGCAAAGACGCCGCCCATCAGGAACATGCCAACACAGCCAAGCGGCGAGGCGCGGAACAGCCTTCGGATCGGCATGGGCTTCGTGCGTTCGAAAGGAGGGGCCTGGCCTGCAGACAGCAGGATCGGCGTAAAAGCGATCGACACCAGGATCGAAGATATGACGAACAGATCAAAGCCGCCCGGATCGCGGAAGTTCAGCAAAGCCTGCGCCCCAATGATCCCCACCATCTGCATGATCATGTAAGCCGAAAGGGCCTGACCGCGCGTTTCGTTAGTCGAGGAGGAATTGAGCCAGCTTTCGGCCGTGATGTAGATGCCCGAAAAGCAGAACCCGACGATAACCCGCATCGCCGACCACGCCATCCAGTCGACGGCCACGGGATAAAGGATCAGTACGGCCGACACGAGCGAACCCAATGCCGCGAATACCCGCACATGGCCGACACGGCGGATCATCTCGGGTGCCATACGCGAACCGAACAGGAAGCCCAGATAATAGGCCGACATGACCGCCGACATCTCCAGCGGGCTAAATCCCTCCATCTTGCCACGTATGCCCAGCAAGGTGCCCTGGATGCCGTTACCCAGCATCAACAGCATCACGCCCAACAAAAGCGCCCAGGAATTGCGCAAAACGGTCAACATCGCTCGATCCTTTTTTTGACTAGCTTGCACCGAAACTTTGCGGACGGCAGCGCCAGCACGACTGTGGATAGACTGAATTCGTCACCGTATGAGTAAGGATGAATCGCCATAAGAAAAGAAGCGATATCCATGCGCAATGGCGTGAGAGTAGACTGCCCGCATCCTAGCCGGCCCTATGAATGCTGCCACAAGCATCAGTAGTGTCGATTTGGGCAGGTGAAAATTGGTCATCAGCGCATCAGTGACCTGAAACTTAAACCCCGGATAGATGAAGATGTCGGTCGGCCCACGCCAAGCCTTTACCCGGCCCGTGCGGGCCGCCGTCTCGATCAGGCGCAGCGCCGTTGTGCCGACCGGGATGACCCGGCCCCCGGCCGCCTTGGTTGCGTTGATTTCAGCGGCTGCGGCTTCGGTCACTTCACCCCATTCGGCATGCATCTTGTGGGTGGTCACATCCTCGACCTTCACCGGCAGGAAAGTGCCGGCTCCGACATGCAAGGTGACATGGGTGAATGTGACGCCCTTTGCCCTCAGGGCAGCCAACAGGCTCTGGTCGAAATGCAGCGACGCGGTCGGGGCAGCAACCGCGCCGCTGTTTTTGGCCCAGACGGTCTGATAGTCTTCCCGGTCTTGCGCGTCGGGTGGGCGCAGGGCGGCAATATAGGGCGGCAAGGGCATTTCCCCTGCCTCGGCCAAGGCCGTGTCAAACGCCTCACCGGACAGGTCAAAACTGATCTCCATCTGTCCATCAAGGATCTGTTCGACACGACAGGAAAGCCGGGGAGAGAAGGTAATGATCTCTCCAGCCTTCACTTTGCGCAAAGGCTTCGCAAGGGCAGCCCACGCCCCATTGGGCCGGGGTTCCAGCAATGTCACTTCAATCTTAGCAACAACTTCGCCTTGCCCGCTGGCGCGGGGACGCAGGCCGGAAAGACGTGCCGGAATGACCCGCGTGTCATTCAGGACCAGCCGATCGCCCGGACGCAGCTGATCCACCAGATCGCGCACATGCAGATCAAGAATTGCGTCGCCATCTGCCACCAACAGGCGCGCGGACGTACGCGGCCGGGCCGGGCGGGTGGCGATCAGCGATTCAGGAAGGTCGAAATCAAAGTCGGACAGTTTCATAATGTTTCTCAACCGCCCGGCGGGGGCTCGATGGTGGGCGGGTCTTTGCGGAACAGGTCACGAAACATGCCGGGCGTCAGAATGGACAAGGGGTTCACGGATATCCTGAACTGTTTCTTGCTGCCCGTCAGCGTGTAGTTGAAGCCGAACAAACCATCACGTTGGCGCGAGAAGATCTGCCCAACGCCATTCAGCAGATAGACCGGCGAAATAACCCCTTGGAGGTCAAAGCGCCCCTCTTCTGTCCAGTAGACCCCAGCGGCGGATACCCCCAGTGATGCCCCGATCGCAGAGCCTTCGCGGATCTCGACCGCGTCCGGTGTCAGAAGGAAATTGCCGTGCACGTCGGAAAAGACGATGCCCGCGCCTTTCAGTTCATTGATCAGACCCACGACAGATACGGCGTTCAGCAGGCCCGCCAGCCCGGCTGCGTTAACCACCCTGATGCGGCGGATCGTGACCGTACCGTCATAGTTGCCCGGCTCGCCAACCGGGCGCAGGATCAGGTCCATGTCACCGCCGCGACCGCTGTCGTAATGCCCGCTTGATGCCATCACAAGACCGGCGTCGTCAGAGGTAATCCGAAAGGCCGGACGTCCGTTAGTATCTGGCACCATTCGGCCGGTGATCGGCGCCGCATCATTCACAAGCCCGGAAAAGTCTCCGGACACGTCGCCATCGGTGGTGAACTGCCCGCCAAAGCGGCCCAACCATATACCGTCACTGATCCGCAGCCGGTCGAGAGCGATTTCCAGCGGCGGTGCGGACGGATCTGGCGGCAGGTTGCTTTTGCCAAAACGCGCGCGGCGCATGTCTGCCTCGCCGCCAGTCACCGCGAGGGCCACCCGTTTGCCCGTCCCGCGGCCAGTCATGGTCACATGCCCTTTGAACCAGTCGCCAATCACCGTTTCCGGGAAATCGGCCAGCTTGAAAGCACCTTCCGGTGTCAATTCGACCTTGCCGTTCAGCCCCAGACCAGGGGCCGACAGCGACAAGCTGTCTATCCTGGTTGGCTTTTCAAAGGCACCAGACAGGTCGAGGTTTCCCTTGGTTGCGGCAGATTTCGTCCAGTCCAGTTCAGGAACGGACAGGGTCAGCCCCGCCAGATTGCTGGACAGACGGAAGGCTGGCGGTTTGCCTTTTACAAGATCAATGGTGAAATCGGCGCTGCCCAGCCCTTTGACCGCACCATCAGGCAGACCAATGCGAAAGGTGTCCAACGTATCCTGTGAAAGGGCCAGCTTGCCGGTTACGCGGCTTTTACCCTTGTCTTCGATGGTCAGGCCCTGGGTCCAGCCGCCCTCTACGGCGATGCCATCCAGTGTCGCCTGCCCAGAGATGGTCAGCGCGGTGGGGGTCGCGCGCACGTCAAGGCTTTCGGCGGCCAGCATTCGACCTTTGACGATCTTGTCGGACGCCACGTTGTGCAACTGGCCTTTCACGTCAAAGGCAACATCCTGTGCGCGCAGCCTCTTTTTCGGCAGGAATTTCAGAACCGAGACAAGGTCGGCCTGCCCTTCGGCCAGATCAACCGGCAGACCGGCCTTGGTGAGAAAAGTGAACGGCGGCTGATCGAGGATGGACAAGGCCGCGGTCAGGCTGCTGCGGCTTTTCAACGTAATCTCGAATGGGGACGGCTTCAGGCGGATATCGCGCACCTTCAGGATCGACCCGGCAACGTCCAGATCGCCACCATTTGGCGCCTCGACACGCCCCTTTTCGGCCACCAGAACGTAGGCATTGTCGCTGATCGTGGCATATCCGGATCCGTCGGTGATCGGCGGCAGGGTCTTCATGAAGCGCACCTTTGCGCCACGGAACTGGTAGCTCAGATCAAAGCGCGGCTCTGCGCCGGGGGCCAGTCGGAGGGCGCCCTTCACGTCAAACAATTGCCCGGTAGCCACGTTTTGCGCTAGCCAGTCACGGGTGTTCGGCACCGCCGCCAACGGCCAAAGCGCCAGAAGACGGTCGGTTTCAATTGCGTCAACCGCAACGTCCATCGCCACCGACCAGCCATCGGGGGCAGCGGCGACCTTGCCTTTCAACGATATCATCTGCCCCTGATCCACCAGGGTAAGCTGGCCGATCTGAAGTTCGAACGGATCAAGCGTCAGCTTAAGGTCAAGCGCCCCTTGGCCAATGCTGATCGGATGCGCAAACAGCCCTTCGGGATCGGCTTTCAGATCCGTCACCTGGATCTGCCCGACCAGCGCGTCCGGCAATCCCTTTTCCATACCCTTCAGCCAGGCCTGTCCCTGTAACGCCGCACGCAACGTCGGGCTGTTGATCTTGAGCTCTTTCAACGCCAGCGCCGCGCGTGAAGGGTCATAGCTCAGCTTCAGATCTGCCCCGTCAAACCGAACCGGGCGGGTGTCTTCCGTGGGCTGAAGCGCCCCTGACCCGACGGTCAGCGCCACATCCAGAATTCCAAGTATGCCGCGCGTGTCAAAGCTGCTGCGCATCGTGCCAGACAAGCGCGCATCCACGTCATTCAGCCAGGCCAGCGCCGGGATCTGTGCCGCCAGATCCCGCGCTGACGCATCATTGAATGAGACCGAGAAATCTGCGGCAGGCGTGCTTTTGTCTGTCGTCAAGTGCGCATGGACAACTGCCTTGGCCGGCATCACAGGAGCGTCATCCGCCAGCGCCCTCAGCGACTGGCCTGCAACCCCAAAGCTCAGATCGGTGTTCAGCCGTTCGGCAGTCTGGGTCAGGACCAGATCACCGTCTGACAGGGTCCAGACCTGCCCGGCAAACTGATCGTCGAACAGCATCGACAAACCTTCGATCGATATCTGGTCGATGCCGGACAGTGCCGGCAAGCGAAAGGCTGCATCGACGCTGTCCAATACCTCCGAAGGGGCCAGTGTCTGGCCCGAAAAACTTTTTGCACCGGGGGCAAAATCAAGGCTGCCGTCTGCGGCCCGCCGCACTGCGATGCGCGCACCGCGGATCGACAGGCGCGACAATTCCGGATGCAGCCGCATCAGTGCCGCAGGATCAAGTGCCGCCCGCAGATCGGCAACAGTGGCAAGCCGCTGCCCCTGCGCCCCAAGCAGCGTGACATTCGCCAGTCGCACTTGCGGGACGAAATCATCATTCACCACAAGATCGCCTGCCCCGATCCGAACTGAAGCCTGCCCCGCCAAAGCGTGGTTAGCGCGCGCCTCGATCCGGGACACAAGGAAGCCGGGCAAGGGCACGGCGCGACCGGATAAGCCAAGGGCAGCAAGCGTCAGAATCACCGCAAACAAGGCCAGCCCAAAAGACAGCCACGGGCCAGACCATCTGCTGCGCACAAGTGGCGCATGCGGTCGGGGCGCTGCCACCTTTTCGCTTTTCATCCGTCTCAGACGCATTCTGTTCTGCCCGCCACCCTCCAAGGCGGAAGGTCCATTGCGGACCCTTTATCTTTCTACGCCAAAGATTAAAACGGAAAGTCACGCATATCAGCAAAGGATTGCCACGAATGATCGTCCAAGGCGCAGTCGCACCGGAATTCACCCTGCCACGCGATGGCGGCGGCACCGTCAGTCTGGCGGCCCTGCGGCCGAAAAAGGTGGTCCTCTACTTTTACCCAAAGGACGATACGCCGGGCTGCACGCTTGAGGCCATCGACTTTACCCGTCTGGCGGCCGATTTCGCCGCCGCGGACACCGTCGTTATCGGCCTGTCGAAAGACAGTGTCCGCGCCCACGAAAAATTCTGCAAGAAGCACGGCCTTGGGGTCATCCTTGCCTCGGATGAACAGGGCACGACATGCGAGGATTACGGCACATGGCTGGAAAAAAGCATGTATGGCCGAACCTATATGGGAATCGAGCGCACCACTTTTCTGATCGACGGCAGCGGACGGGTCGCGCGCGTCTGGAACAAGGTCAAGGTAGATGGCCACGCGGCCGAGGTTCTGGCTGCGGCGCTGGCTTTATAATGGTGGAACTCTCGCTGGCTACGCGCGCCGTGCAGGTTCTGACGTGCGCCGACGGCCGGAAAAAATGCGCCCTGTCGCGCGCCCATGCCGCCGACTGGTTCGCGGCCCGCGCGTCTGGTGCGCCGCTGCCCGTCGGTCAGGACACTCCGCCTTCGCGCCCCGCACGGCCCGAACGCCCCGAACTTCTGGCACCGCGCGACGTACCGCGCCGCCGCGCCAGCAGTCCGCTTGGCCGCATCGCCCTGTTGCACGCCGTGGCACATATCGAACTGAATGCCGTGGATCTGCACTGGGATATCATTGCCCGCTTTGCCGACCAACCAATGCCACTGGGGTTCTACGACGACTGGGTGAAGGCGGCGGACGAGGAATCAAAACACTTCAACCTGATTTGTGATTGCCTTGAAGACATGGGCAGTCACTACGGGGCTCTTCCCGCCCACGCCGGCATGTGGCAGGCGGCAGAAGACACTGCCGACAATCTGATGGGGCGTCTCGCCGTGGTGCCGATGGTGCTTGAGGCGCGCGGGCTGGATGTGACACCCGGCATGATCGAGATCTTCCGCAAAGCCGAAGCTGTCGGCGCCGTAAGGGCGCTTGAGGTGATCTATGCCGAAGAGGTTGGCCATGTCGCCTACGGTTCGAAATGGTTCAACTGGCTTTGCGGTCGCGAAGGGCTGGATCCGAAAGAAACGTTCCATGATCTGGTCCGCCGCTATTTTCATGGCGCACTCAAGCCCCCCTTCAACGAAGAAAGGCGCGCCGAGGCGGGATTGCCCCCGGACTTCTACTGGCCGCTTGCCGACCAGTCCCCGGCGAAAGCACCCTTTTGAACAGCTTGGCCACTGGGCGAGTTACCGCCTAGAAACGCCGGGGCACGCCCGGCTGAGACAAAATCATTTGCGACCGGGGCTTGTCGTTGCTAACCCATGTCGGTCGGCCCATTGGGGAATGGGGCGATGCCTTTCGATAGCTGCCAGACGGGGGCATTCAATTGACGCACCGGATTATCCACCGCCTGAACACGGCGCTTGAAAATCGTCTGCCGGAACAACGGTTGTTCCTGCGGTCGGATCAAGGCACCCGCTTCATCCGCCTGCAGCCCTGGATGCAAGCCCTGATCCTGTCTGCCTCTGCTGTGGTCCTTGCCTGGTCGATCATCGTCTCGGCGGTATTGCTGATCGATTCCATCGGCTCGGGCGACGCGCGCGAACAGGCGCGGCTGTCCTATCTGGAATTCGAGACCCGTCTGGACGAGATGGCAACAGAGCGTGACTTGCGCGCCGCCGAAGCGGCGGCAGCACAGGGACGCTTTTCCGTCGCCCTTGAGCAGGTGTCGGGAATGCAGTCGGCCTTGCTTGCGTCTGAAGAACGACGCCGCGAACTGGAAACTGGCATCAGCCTGATTCAGACGACATTGCGCACGGCCATGACCGAACGCGATTCCGCTATCGCAGAACTGGCGCAAGTGACCGGTGCCGCCGGTACCCCGACAGTCGCCAGCGCCTCGAAGGGCGATGTCTCGCAAACACTTGGCTTTCTCGCCGCCGCACTCGACCGCACAGCATCCGAACGCGACGCAATGGAATCCGTGGCAGACGGCGCAAAGACCGAGGCCGACGATATCGCCTATGAAATGCGCCTTATGGAAGAACGTCATGACGAAATCTTCGCCCAACTTGAGGATGCGGTCACCATCTCGATGGAGCCGCTGGACCGGGTTTTTTCGTCCGTCGGCATCGACCCGCAAAATCTGATTGACGAAGTGCGCCGTGGCTATTCCGGCCAGGGCGGGCCGCTCGGCCCCCTGGCACCAGCCGCCCTTCCGGGCGGAGACACGCCAGCGGCGCGTGCCGATCTTGAACGCGCCCGCGCCATTTTCGACGGGCTCGACCGGTTGAACCTTTACAGGATTGCTGTGGACAAGACCCCACTTGCGCTGCCGCTTAAAACATCCTTCCGTTTCACTTCGCCCTTCGGTCGCCGCTGGGGCCGGATGCACGAAGGGATTGACCTAGCGGGAGCATACGGATCCCCAATCTATGCGACGGGCGACGGTGTCGTCGTCAAGGCGGGCTGGCACAGTGGTTATGGCCAGATGGTGGAACTGCGCCACCCCTACGGCCTGTCCACCCTTTATGGTCATTTGTCTGAGATCAAAGTGTCTGTTGGTCAAAAAGTCTCGCGTGGGGACAGGATAGGTGATATGGGAAACACCGGTCGCTCGACCGGGACGCATCTTCACTATGAGGTGCATGTCGGAAGCGAGCCAATCAACCCAATGTCCTTCATCAAGGCTGCGACGAATGTTTTCTAGAAGCAAGATCAATGAACCCGGCCCCAAGGCTGCCGAGCCGGAAAAGCCGAAGATTGACGCAATGCCTGTGGCGAAGCCTGCCTATGACTTTGCGCCGACACCGGCTGTAAAGGCCAAACCGGCGGCTTCGGTCTTGTCGTCCGACCTGATGATCACCGGCAACATCAAGACAACGGGCGACATTCAGATAGAAGGCACCGTCGAAGGCGATATCCGCGCCCACATGCTGACCGTCGGCGAAAGCGCCACGATCAAGGGCGAAATCATGGCTGACGACATCGTGGTCAACGGTCGGGTGATTGGCCGGGTGCGCGGCCTCAAGGTGCGCCTGACCTCTACCGCGCGGGTTGAAGGCGACATCATCCACAAGACCATCGCCATCGAATCGGGGGCGCATTTCGAAGGTTCTGTCCAGCGTCAGGAAGATCCTTTGTCGATGGGCGGTGCAAAGCAGATCACAGCACAGCCGCTGGGCAAGTAACCCATCCGCTGCACACGAACGGCTGCACTCAATGGGCGCGGCCGTTCCCTTCTTCCCGACTGCAGCAATCCGTTCTCCTCTCGGGCATCGCCAGACACACTCGGGCGCTCATGGCAGAGGTTCTTTGGTCATGGTTCAGACACTGTCTAAGCCCGAGAGTTATGACGCCCTGCTGGCCTCAAACACCTGGCAAGAAGATCTTCGTGCTCTCAATGTCGCGCTGGTAAACAGTCTGACAGCATTGGGCGAAGAGCCATTGATCGGCGGAAGCCCATTTTACCGCCACATGCAGCATGCCAGTATCATCACCGGGAAATTTACCACACGCGGCGATATCAAGCGTCGACGCCTTTTCGATCTGGCACGACTTGGCGCCAATTTATTCGAAATCGGTGTAAACGGCGGGCATGGCCTCTTGTTGGCAAAATCCGCCAACCCCGACCTGACATGTATCGGGCTTGATATTTGTCAGACGGTCGGCGCTGGCAATCCGCGCGCAGACATCTATTGCCCGGTGGCAATGCGTTGGCTGGAAAACCGCTTTCCCGGCGACATGCGATTTTTGATCGGCAGCAGCGCCGACCTGTTGCCCGCGTTTGTGCAAGACAATCCAGACGTGCGGATCGACATCTTGCGCCTTGACGGCGCGCGCAGATTCTTCTTCAGCGACGTCATGACCCTTCGCCCACTTCTGCACCGGGGCAGCTACGTCATTTTCGATGAACCAAGCTGGCCGCTCTGCCGTGAAACCGTGCAAAAACTCATGGATATGGGCGAACTGCGCCCTGACCCGCGATTCTCTCCGCCGGACGCGCTTTTTGCCCAGGATCCGGTGATGCGCCTGGCCTGACCCGATTCAGCTTACCGCCTGACGATACATGTGCCAACTGGCATGCCCCAATACCGGCAGCACCAGAAACAGGCCAAGAAACAGCGGCGCCATCCCCGCCAGCAACATCCCGCCGATCACCAGCCCCCACAGGATCATCACCGCCAGATTGGCAAAGACTGCCCGGAAACTGACAATGATCGCGCTGATGAAATCAACTTCCCGGTCAAGAAGCATAGGCAGGCCGACAACCGTGATGCAAAACAGCACCCCAGCAAAACCCGCACCGATCAGTGAACCCACCGCCAGCATCAGCGGCCCATTCCCTTCGGTCAGAACCGTAAGCGAGCTTGAGACGTTGGTCATCGCTTGCAATCCCATGAAAAGGGCAAAGATCGTGTGGGCGACAAAGACCCAGAACATGAAAAGCAGCAGTACCACCATCGCCATCGACGGGACCTGCCGATCCTTCTGGGCAAAGACCACACCAAGGATTCCGCGCCACTCCAGCGCCTCGCCCGCCTCCAGCCGGCGGCTGACTTCATAAAGCCCAATCGCAGCAAAGGGGGCCAGAAGCGGGAAACCCACCGCGACCGGGATCAGCCACAGCTCCCGCCCCGAGGCAGTATAGACCGCCCAAAGCGCCAACCCGCCCGCCACATAGACAGCGCTGAAAAACAACCCGAAGAGCGGCGCTTTCAGAAAATCCCTAAGCCCGCCCCGCAATGCCACGCCGATTGCTGCGAGCCGCAACTGGTTTGGTTCCGGCAGGGCATCGGCACCCTTATCGGTTTCTTCCATATATCCTCCCCCGCGCGTCTGACGAAAGGCTAGGACACACGACCCGGATCAGGCAAGGGCCTTCATCATTTCGCCGCATCGCGGCGGGCGATCCAGTCATGCGCCGGGTCATTGGCAAAGCGCCAGGTGCGGCGTGGCCCGGCCATGACATTCAGGTAATACATCTCATAGCCATAGGGCGCACCGCAGGGATGATGGCCCTTCGGCACCAGAACCACATCATGGTCGGCCACCGCCATCGTCTCGTCAAGGCTGCCATCCTCAGTATAAACGCGCTGGATTCCAAAGCCCGAAGCCGGGTTCAACCGGTGATAATAGGTCTCCTCCAGATAGGTCATGCGCGGAAAATCGTCCTCGTCATGCCGGTGCGGCGGGTAAGATGACCAATGCCCTGCGGGGGTGAACACTTCGGTCACCAGCAGGCTGTCGGCATAATCCTCGGCCTCCATCGCGATGTTGTTGATGTGGCGGGTGTTGGTACCCTGCCCGCGCGGGGTCAGACGAATGCCATCCGGCCCGATGCGGCGTGCGCCATGCCCGCCATGCCCCGGCGCCGAACAGACCGCCAGTACGCAATCCGTATCCGCCACCGCCTCCCAGTGGCTGCCCGAAGGCACGTATAGGCAGTGCGGCGGGGTCTTTTCAAACACATCCATCCGCTCACCCAAAAGGCCGTAATCTACTCCGCCAGCCGACAGGAAAGCCTTGCCCTCGATCAGCACCAGAATGATCTCGCGCCCGCCCTCTTTCGGCCCGGTCAACTCGGTCGCTACCTCACCTGCCGTCAGCCGGTAAAGCCCAAAACCGACGTATCCCCAGCCAGCACTTTCAGGGGTGATGTCATGCACCTTGCCGCTTGTTCCCGAAGGCTTTCGCAACAACTTCATCCCGATACCCTTTTCATCTTGGCCCAAATACTCCGGAGGGGTCCGGGGAGGCAGCGCCTCCCCGGCCTTCGTCACACACGCCCGGCCTGACCGGCAAAATGCTTCAGGCAGGCAAGCCCCATCGTCTGATATTTCAACGGATCGCGCAGCAACGAATCCTGTTCGGCCTCGATCACCAGCCAGCCTTGATAGTGATGGTCCGCCGCCACCTTCAGGACCGGCGTAAAGTCCACGCAGCCTTCCGGATCGCCGGGCACGGTAAACACCCCGCGCCTCACCCCTTCAAGGAAAGACAGCCGCTTTTCAAGCACGTCGCGCATCACGGCGGGCCTGATGTTCTTGGCGTGAATATGCGCCACCCGGCCCATATGCCGCTGCGCGAGCGCCAGGGGGTCTCCACCGCCAAAAGTGCAGTGACCGGTATCAAGCAGCAGATGCGTATGGGGGCCGGTTTCAGCCATCAGCCGGTCAATTTCGGCCTCGGTCTCGACGATGGTACCCATATGATGGTGATAGGCCAGCCGGATACCCTGAGCGGCGCTGAAGGCCGCCAACGCTTCTATCCCCTGACCAAAGGCCTGCCACCGGCCATCGGCCAGCACCGGGCGGTCATTCACCGGCACATCGTCCGCACCGTGAATGGCGTTCGAGGTTTCGCAAACGATGATCACATTGCAGCCCATGCCCTTCAGCACATCCAGGAACGGCTGCATCGCAGCCTTTTCGGCCTCAAGGTCATTGACCAGAAGATTGGTCGAATGCCAGCCCGAAACGAAGCGCAATCCACGCGGGCCAAGCACCGCCTTCAAGCCCTCGACTGTTGTCGGAAATTTATGTCCCTTTTCAATGCCGTCAAAGCCGATCTTCGCGCAATCATCCAGACACTGCTCCAGGCTGATATGAGCGCCGATCGAACGGTCATCGTCATTCGACCAGGCGATTGGGTTTGTTCCAAACAATATCATCTTTTCACTTCTCCCGGCGCAGGCCGACTGCATCTTCATATTTCACCCGCGCCGCCCGCACTTGCGGCCGGTCGGAAACCTCTGGCACTGCCACGTCCCACCAGTGGCCGCCAGCGGCGGTCGAGGGGCCTGGATCAGTGTCGATCACAATCACGACCGGGCGATCTGCCCCCTTGGCGGCGCGAAGTTCATCCTCCAGCGCACTGATTGTGTTTGCCTTTACCGCCTTCGCACCCATCGAGGCCGCGTGGGCGGCGAAGTCGATAGCCGACGGGTTAACATGATAGCTGTCGTCCAGCATATTGTTGAAGGGCGCACTGCCTGTGCCCTGCTGCAGGCGGTTGATGCAGCCGTAGCCCCGGTTGTCGGTGACGACGACGGTGAACGGCACCCCCATCATCACCGCTGTCGCCAGTTCGGAATTGGCCATCATGTAGCTGCCGTCACCGACCATGCAGATCACATCCGCCTCTGGCCGCGCCAGCTTGATGCCAAGCGCGCCGGCGATTTCATACCCCATGCAGGAAAAGCCGTATTCCATGTGGTAACCGCCCTGCGCCGCATCCCATATCTTGTGCAACTCGCCCGGCATGGTGCCGGCGGCACCCATGACCACTGTTGCCGGTGAGGCGGTCCGCTGAACGGCACCGATCACCTGCGCATCGGTCGGCAATGCGTTGCCCGCTTCGGGCGCTGCCTTTACAGAAGAAGTGGCTGCCAACCATTCGGCCCGCGATCCAGCATCAACATGCAAACTCTGCGGTCCTAACGCCTTTCCAATGGCTTGCAGCGCGATCTTCGCGTCACATACCAACGACATGGCGCCATGCTTGAACGCATCATGCGGCTGGACATTGATCGACAGGATACGCCGTCTTGGGTGGCGGAACAGGGCCCAGGATCCGGTAGTGAAGTCCTGAAAGCGCGTGCCAAGGCCGATCACCAGATCCGCCGCTGCACAGGCCGTATTCGCTGCGGCACCGCCGGTCACGCCGACCGGACCGAAATACAGGGCATGGTCATGGGCCAAAGCCGACTTGCCACCCTGGGTTTCCACGACCGGGATATTGTGACGGGTGGCAAAGGCCGCCAGCTCCGCCTCGGCCCCGGAATAGATCACGCCACCGCCCGCAACGATCACCGGCGATTGCGCAGCCTTGATCGCCTCGATGGCGGCCGCAAGTTCCTGCGCATCCGCCTCGGGGCGGCGGATGTGCCAGACGTGCGGGGTGAAGAAGGCTTCCGGATAATCATAGGCCTCGGCCTGCACATCCTGACAGAAGGCCAGCGTCACCGGGCCGCATTCGGCAGGATCGGTCATCACCCGCAGGGCGCGCGGCAGGGCGGTCATGATCTGTTCCGGCCGGGTAATCCGGTCGAAATAGCGGCTGACGGCGCGGAAGCAGTCATTGGCGCTGACGGTGCCGTCGCCGAAATCCTCGATCTGTTGCAGTACCGGGTCGGGTGCGCGGTTGGCAAACACATCGCCGGGGATCAGCAAGACCGGAAGGCGGTTCACATGCGCCAAAGCAGCCGCAGTCACCAGATTAAGCGCCCCGGGCCCGATCGAGGTGGTGACCGCCATTGCCCGCCGCCTTTTGTGCGCCTTGGCATAGGCGATTGCCGTGTGCGCCATGGTCTGTTCATTATGGCCGCGCCAGGTAGGGAACTGATCACGGGCGGCATAAAGCGCCTCGCCTATGCCGGCGACATTGCCATGGCCGAAAATTGCCCATATGCCTTCGATGAACCGCTCGCCCTCGGGCGTCATCTGGACGCTCAGCCAACGGATCATCGCCTGAGCGGCGGTTAGTCGTATGGTGGTCATGTCGTGTCTCCCCGCGCCGCGTCCCAGATCGTGCAGAGGCGGCGGAAATTGTCAGCCATCAGCGTTACCGCATCGGCGTCGGCCAGTCGGCCGGCCATCCAACCCTCGGCAGCCTTGGCAAAGATCGTGCGGCCCACGGCAAAGCCCTTGACCAGCGGATAGCGGGCGGCAAGGCGGAAGCTCGCGGCCAGATCGTCTTCGGACTGGCCAAGCCCCAGCACCACGATCCCGCGCACATGCCGATCGTTTTCGCTGATCGCCGCCACAGTCGCCGCCCATGCAGCGTCCGACTGCATCGGCTCCAGCTTCCACCAATCGGGGAAAATTCCGATCTGGTAAAAGCGACGAATCAGGCGGGCGTTGGTATCATCATCGACCGGGCCGACCTTTGAGGGGATGATTTCCAGAAGGAATTCCAGCCGGTTGCGACGCGCGGCGTGGAACAACCGCGTCACGGTTGCTACCTGCGCGGCTTGCACCGCAGCGTCATCGTCCGGATGACAGAAACACAATACCTTTACCACATGCGCCAACGGCCATTCGGACAGGCCGCCGAAGTCCGGGCCAATTTCGGGCTCTAGCGTCAGGGGACGTGACCCCGGCCATTCCACCGGCCGACCGATCCACAGGCCCTGCCCCGCGGCCTTGTAAAGCGCTGACCGCCCCAGGCGGCTGTCGCACAGAAGGCCATAACCGGCCCGGCCATCCGCCACCGCTAGCGCCGCGTCCAGGCACAGTTCCTTGAACTGCCCGACGCGGTCGGGGGTCGCACCCGGCAGATCCTCAAGCTGCATCCGGTGATCGAACGCAAAGACCCGCATGGTGGACCAGTCGCCATGACGGTTGGTTGACCAATGGATCTGCTCCAGCGCCAGATCCTTGCGCAGGGCTTTTTCTTTCACACCACGCGACAGGAAGAACTGCAACTCCTCCCAGGACGGATAGGCAGGCGTGCAGCCATGGCGACTGACCGCGAAGGCACCGCAGGCATTGGCATAAGTCAGGGCCTGCGGCCAATCCTCGCCGTCCAGCCAGCCTTTCAGCAGGCCTGACATGAACCCATCCCCCGCGCCCAGCACATTGAACACTTCGATCGGAAAGCCGGGGCCGGACTGGCCGTCGTCCAACCGGTTGGGAACCGCGCCGTCAAAGGCAACGGCCCCCATCGGCCCGCGTTTGCAGACCAGCGTGGCACGCGTCACCGCGCGAACGGACCTGAGTGCCGCGATTGTATCCGTCGTGCCCCCCGCGATGTGGAACTCCTCTTCGGTGCCGACAATCAGGTCGAAAAGGCCAAGGTGGCTTTGCAGTTTGGCCGTCACCGCCGCACTTTCGATGAAGCGGCTTTCGCCGTCGCCGTGGCCCGCTAACCCCCATAGGTTCGGCCGGTAGTCGATATCAAGTGCGGTCTTCGCGCCGCTTTCGCGCGCGATCTTCAGCGCCTTCAGCACCGCCGCTTCGGTGCGCGGGTGGCTAAGATGGGTGCCGGTCGCCACCACCGCGCGGGCATCCGCGATGAAGGCGGGGTCAATGTCGTCTTCACACAAAGCCATGTCGGCGCAGTTTTCGCGGTAGAAGATCAGGGGGAACTGCTTTTCGTCCCGGATACCCAGCAGGACTAGTGCCGTTAGCCGTTCAGGATCTGTCACCACACCACGCACATCGACACCTTCGCGCGCCAGTTCTTCGCGGATGAAGCGGCCCATATGTTCGTCGCCCACCCGGGTGATCAGCGCCGATCTAAGCCCCAGCCGCGCAGTCCCCGCTGCAATATTACAAGGCGAGCCGCCGATGTATTTCTGGAAGGACACCATATCCTCCAGCCGTCCACCCACTTGCGCTCCGTAAAGATCAACCGAGGCGCGGCCAATGGTGATGAGGTCCAGAGCCTTCATGCGCCAGTCACTTCGGATACGCGGACCGCGCGGCCTTCCTTCACCGATAGAAGGGCCGCCTCTGACAGCGCCAGAGCGGCCAGCCCGTCTTGACCGGTCGGGCTGATCGCAGCCCCATCGGCGATGGCGGCGATGAAGGCGGCGATTTCTGCCGCATAAGCCTCGACATAGCGGGTCATGAAGAAGTCATGCAGCGGCGGGCGGGTGTAGCCTGCGCTGGTTGCGACTTCGATCGATACCGGGCGCTGGTTTTCGGCAGCTACCATGCCTTCGGATCCATGCACCTCGATCCGCTGGTCATAGCCATAAGTCGCGCGGCGCGAATTGGAGATAACGCACTGGCGGCCTGATGCCGTGGTCAGGATGACGCTGGCGCTGTCATAATCGCCTAGACGGCCGATTTCCGGATCGACCAGAACCGACGCCGCGGCCTGTACGGTGGCAATCTCTTCACCCAGCAGGAAACGCGCCATGTCGAAATCATGGATGGTCATGTCGCGGAAAATCCCGCCCGAAACCTTGATATAGGCGGGCGGCGGGGCACCCGGATCGCGTGAGGTGATCGTCACCATCTCGACAGTGCCGATGCGGCCCTCGTCGATGGCGGCACGGACAGCGCGGAAATGCGGATCAAACCGGCGGTTGAAACCGACCATCAGCTTCGCGTCATTCTCGTTGGCTACCGTTAGGCAGGCCTTGACCCGCGCCAGGCTAAGGTCCACCGGCTTTTCGCAAAAGATCGCCTTTCCGGCGCGGGCAAAACGTTCGATCAGATCAGCATGAGTGTCGGTGGGTGTGCAGATGACCACGGCGTCGATGTCACCGGCTGCCTCGATCGCCTCGATGCTGCGCACTTCGCAGCCATACTGGCTGGCAATCGCCAGAGCCGCCGGTTGCATCGCATCGGCCACCGCCACCAACTTTGCCCGCGCGTCGCCGGTAATGGCACGCGCATGAACCTTGCCAATCCGTCCCGCCCCCAAAAGCCCGAACCTGACCGTCATGATACCCTTCGCTTCCCGGCCCCAACGGGCCGTCTATGGTTGATGTGCTGCCAGACCATGTGCCCCAGTTAACGGTGGCGTCAACGCTGCCGGCAGCATTTCCATCATTCACCGCAAAGCACGCACCCGGAAATGATGTGTTTTCATCAATTGCATCATTTCCATCGGGCAAATCACCGGCTGAATACCGTTCTTTTACGCGATGCCCGTTTTCCCAGATTGGGCCGCGCCCGCATCAGGTTCAACAAATCGTCACAGGGCGACTCCCGTAGGGTCAAGATAGCCATAACTACCTGGCTTTCATCAAGTACCGGTCATGAGTCCGGGGGCAATTCATTGGCCACCGGCCCTGCCGCCCGCTGATGGTTTTCCATCATTTTACCCATCAAGGCTTGCGCACCCGCAGTTACCTGAGGAAGGGTGAGGCTTTCATTGAGTCCGGCACGGGAACCCCGAGTCGCGTCAGGATCGTCGGGGCCAGCTGCAACTGGTCAAGCAGTACGTCAGGCGCCGGCCCTTCGGCCTCTCCGAAATAGTAAAGGGCGAAATCCTGCTGATCTTCACCCGTGCCGCCATGGTGGCCGCGCTGTGACTGGCCATGGTCCGCTGTCACGATCACCTCATACCCTGCCGCGCGCCATTGGGCGAGGAAGGGTTGCAGCCTTACATCCATCGCCATGCAAGCCTTGTCCATAGGCGTGCAGTCGTGGCCGAACCGGTGGCCCATGCTGTCCAAAGTGCAAGTGTGCAGCATTCCATAGTGAATGCCCTTGACCAGACAGAGCCGGGTCAGCGTAGCAAACAGATCGACATCCGCTGGCGTCATCTGATTGTCGTGGCCGTAGCCGGTCATAGTGTGGAACCGGCCATGGCTGATCGGCCCCTGACCGGGTTCATCATATTCAATGTCCCGTAGGAAATCGAAGGGCGCGCGGTTGAAAAACTCTGACCAGAACGAATGGGCCACGGCCCCGGTCAGGCCGCCCGCCTTCGTCACTTCGGAAAAGACATCGGGATGATCCAGACGCCGCACGAATTCATTGCCCCAGACCCCGGTCACCTGCGGCGACAGACCCGTATGAATGGAAGCATAACAAGAAGCCGATATCGACGGCAGCACCGAGCGCATCCGCCACACCCGCGCGTGACCCGATTGCACCCAACCCTCAAGGTTCCCGAACAGTCTGCGCCAGTTGGCGTAGGGTACCGCATCCAGAATGATGAGAAGCAGCTTGCGATCCATGGTGCTTTACTTTCCCTCAACCAACATTTGCGGCGCCCCCGGTGATGACGATCATCGTACTTGGCCCAGACCGCCATGAACACCTTGGCCGATTACCTTCCGCCAAAGTCGAATGGCGAAGGTCACCAAGCCGTTGAAAGTGCGCAGCCAGTGCCTTTGCAGGATCGGATGTAAAGGCAGGTTCGCCATCGTCCGTTGACCCGGTAGCGCCCGGAAGAATTTATCTGAAGATTCTTCCGGGGCAAAAGCCCGTCACACCATTGTTCAATGCTCGGCGGAAGGTTTAGTTCCCGGCGCTTTCCATCTTGCGGCGGGCAATCACTTCCTCCAGCCAGCCTAGGCGCATTTCCGGCACTGACGACAAAAGCAGATCAGTGTAGTCGTCAAATGGCGGCGCCAGCACATCAGCCTTCGGGCCGTACCGAACGACCTGGCCCTTGTACATGACGGCGATAGAATCAGCGATCGACTTCACCGTAGCCAGATCATGGGTGATGAAAAGATAGCTGACGTTCTCTTGCTTTTGCAGATCCAGCAGCAACGCAAGAATTCCTTCCGCAACAAGCGGATCAAGCGCAGACGTCACTTCGTCACAGATGATCAGCTTCGGTTTGGCGGCCAATGACCGTGCAATGCACACGCGTTGCTTCTGCCCGCCCGACAATTCTGCCGGATAGCGATCAGCAAAGCCCTTGCCCATTTC
>CANJQT010000045.1 GCA_947476475.1 Paracoccaceae bacterium
AGGACAGGTCCGTCTGCCGCGCGGAAAAGCGGCTCTGCCGGGCCAGAATGCTGCGGGTTCGAGGCTTGATCCACCCGACTTCGGCCGTTTGCGCGACGACAGACACCGCTCGGGGCGAAAAACGCTTGCCCAGCGAGCAAAATCAGGCTATCTTGAAGTCAAGCGGCAGGCCACTTGGGGAATGTCGGATCAAGACCTTGCATTTCGGTTGATGACACCGTCCGGCGCGCCGGACAAACGGTGCATTGCTTCAAAGCGTGGGAGGCTTTCAGGTAAAATGAACATTGCATCGAATACGAAGCGCAGCGGCAGGGCCGTCCGCAGGGCAGACCGGATAAGACACCACGTCAACTATCTGCCGGAACTGGATCGCGGCATTCCCTACCTCGATCTGATGACGCCCGAGCAGGTAGAGCGCATCCACGATGCGTCGATGAATATTCTCGAAACGAAGGGGATAGTCTTTCGCGACGACGAGGCGCTGGATATGTGGCGCGCGGCCGGAGCGAAGGTGGTGAATGAAACGGTCTATCTGGACCGTGCGCATCTGATGCAGTTGATCTCGACGGTCCCCGAAACATACAGGATGCACGCGCGCAACCCCGAACGGTCGGTAACGGTCGGTGCGCGAAAACAGATCTTCACTCCCTCCTACGGCGCTCCCAACGTCATCGATCTCCAGGGAAGGCGTGTGCCGAGCACGATGGAGCATTTCGATAATTTCGCCAAGCTGGGGCATATCGCAAGCTCCCTCCATATGTCCGGCGGGGTGGTGTGCGAGCCGCTGGACATTCCGGTGCATCACCGCCCGATCAACATGGTCACCTCGCTGGTGCGCCATTCGGACAAGCCGTTCATGGGCATCGTGACCTCGACCGAGGCCGCGAAGGATACGATGGAAATCGCCAAGATCGTGTTCGGGGCGGATTTCGTGCAGGACAACTGCGTCACCACTTCCCTGATCAACTGCAATACGCCCTTCATCTGGGATAGCACGATGCTGGACGTGGCCAAGGTCTATGCACGTTCCAACCAGGCTTGCCTCTACGCTCCCTTCGTGCTGTGCGGCGCAAATACCCCGGCCCATATTTACGGAACGATCATACAGATAAATGCCGAGGCGCTCGCGGGGATCGCATTCTCGCAACTATGCCGCGTCGGGGCGCCGGCCGTCTACGGCTCATGGGTCGCCACCGTCTCGATGAAGTCGGGCGCACCCATGTCCGGCACGCCCGACATCGATCATATCAATATGATGATCGGGCAGATGGCGCGGTATTACAAAATTCCGTCGCGTTGCTCGGGCGGTTGCAACTCGTCCAAGGCCATGGACTTTCAGGCCGGCTACGAATCCGCGCGCAACATGTTCGGCGCCGTTCTGGGTGGGATCAACTTCATATTTTCCGCGGCCGGATACATAGAAACGGCGATGTCGCACAGCTATTCGAAGTTCGCTCACGACATCGAGCAGCTGGAGCAATTTTACGCATTTGCCAAGGGTCCGAACTATGACGGGATCGAGGCCGCGATCGACGCGATCAACGACACCCGCCCGGGCGGGCATTATCTGGGCCACGCGCATACGCTGGAGAATTTCCAGACGGCCTTCTGCCTCCCCACGCTCATGCATCACGACAGCGTGGAGCAGTGGGTGGAGGAAGGATCTCTCGACGCCAATCAACGCGGGCTGATCCGCGCCAGGCAGCTTCTGGAGGAATACGAGAAGCCCTATCTCGACCCGGCGATCGATGAGGCGCTCAAAGACTTCAAGACCCGTCGCCTTTCCGAGATCGTCGGGGAGGTACGCTGATGAAGTCGAGGCGCATCGGTGAATCTGGATGATGGCGGACGCCTCCTATAAGGCGCAACCCTTCTGGTGGGACGATTTGCGCCCGGATGCCTTCCGTAGCACGGCAGGCATCGAGGATTTGCCCGGCCGCTGCGATGTCCTGATCGCCGGGGCGGGCTATAGCGGCATGACGGCGGCGCTGACCCTGGCGCGTGCGGGGCGCAGCGTGGTCGTGGCGGATGCCAACCGCATCGCCTTTGGCTGTTCGGCGCGAAATGGCGGCCTGATCGGTCCGTCCTTTCACAAGCTGGGGCTTTCGGGTCTCAGGGCCGCTTACGGGGCGGCGAAAGCGCGCGACATCCTGCGCGAATCGATGGACACGCTCGCCTATCTGCGCGAATTCATCCGATCGGAGAAAATCGACTGCGATCTGAACGACGGGGGACGGTTCCGGGGAGCGGTCCGCCGGGAACATTACGACAGCATGGCGCGCGAAGCCGAAGCGTTGCAAGGCGAGGTAGGGCTTCGGTTCGAGACCGTCTCGAAAGCGGATCAACGCTCCGAATGCGGCAGCGATTACTTTCACGGCGGGATCGTCTATCCCGACGACGGCTATCTACAGCCGGCGAAATACGCGGCGGGGCTCGCCGAACGCGCCCGGCAGGCCGGGGTCCGGTTTTTCGCGCCCGCTCCCGTGTCCGACATCCGCCGCAACGGGCGCGGCTTCAGCGCGCGCGTCGGGGGAAGGCAGATCGACGCGGAACAGGTCCTGGTGGCCACCAACGGCTATACCGGCAAGGAACTCCCTTTCTTTCGCCGCCGGATCATCCCCGCGCGCTCGGCCATCATCGCGACCGAGGAACTGCCTGGCGACGTCGCGGCCAGCCTTTCGCCCAAAGGTCGGGGACTGGGCGATTCCTCCCGCCTTCTCGTCTATATGCGCATGAGCAGCGACAATCGCCGGCTGATCTTCGGCGGACGTAACTTCAAGCTCGAGGACCGTCCCGATATTTACGTGCCCGACCTGCGGCGGCTGGCGCTGCGCATCTTTCCGCAACTGGGGAATTTCAGGGTCAGTCATGGGTGGTCCGGCACGGTCGGTTTCACCTTCGACTATGCACCGCACATCGGCCAGCACGACGGGGTTCATTACGTCATGGGCTTCTGCGGCTCGGGTGTCGGGCGTGCCAGCTATTACGGGCGCATGGCGGCGTTGCAGATGGCCGGCGATCCCGCATGAAGCGCATCGGATCAGCACTGATCGGTTTTTTCGCGATCGAGAACCAAGTGGATGTCGCGCGGTTTCTTCACGGCTCGGTCGATGCGGCGCAGAAAGCTAAGGAACTCCTTAGCACGGTGGCGTGGCATGCATTCCCCGATGACCAGGCCCGATTTGACGTCCAGCGCGGCGAAGAGCGTGGTCGTGCCATGGCGTTTGTAGTCGTGGGTCATCGTGGCGGCGCGGCCCTTCTTCAGGGGCAACCCGGGCTGGGTGCGGTCGAGCGCCTGGATCTGCGACTTCTCGTCGACACAGAGCACCACAGCCCGATCCGGCGGATCGAGATAGAGGCCGACGATCTCAGCGACCTTCTCCTCGAACATCGGGTCGTTCGAGACCTTGAACCCTTTCACGATGTGCGGCTTGAGACCCGCATCGGCCCAGATGCGCCCAACGCTCGACGCCGAAATCCCGACCGCCTCGGCCATCGTCGCGCGGCTCCAGTGCGTGGCATTGGGCGGCGTCTCCTGCACGGTCTTCGCGATCACCTTCAGCCGGACGTCCCTGGGAAGCGGCGGCACGCGCGAGGGCCGCGTCTTGTCGCGCTTGAGCCCCGGCACGCCTTCATCGAGATACCGCTCTTGCCACCGCCAGACCGTCGGCTTCGACATGCCCGTCCGCCGCATGATCTCGACCGTCCCCGCGCCGTCGGCCGTCCCAAGGACGATGCCTGCGCGCCATGCGAGTTTGCGCGGCGTGTTGCGGGCGGTGCGCAGCGCTTCAAGCTCAGCGCGGTCGGCGGGGCCAAGGTAAAGGCAGATGTCGGAGCGTCTCATCCGCCCACCCTGTCACAGCGGAGCAGGATTGGGAATCTTATGTTAGGCGTGGAACACTAGATAAGGGGGAGGAATCAGCCATGGATCCGATTACGGCGCTGATTGCCAGTTCCAAGATAAAGGTCGGCCTGTGGGGGAAGGATTTCTTTACGTTCCTCACCACGAATTTCGAGTGGTTCTTCGATGCCATAGCCAACGGCCTGACCTATGTGCTTCAGGGCCTGATCAACATCCTGCTCTGGATGCCGCCGGTGGTGGTCGTGCTGGCGATCGCAGCCCTCGCCTGGGGGCTCCAGCGTTCCTGGAAGCTCGCCGTGGGCGTGGCGCTTGGCCTTGCCTTCATCATCAATCAGGGCTTGTGGAAGGAGACCGTCGAGACGCTGGTGCTGGTCGTCGGTGCGGCGGCCGCTTCCATGGCCATCGGCGTCCCGGTCGGCATCTGGGCGGCGCACAGCGAGCGCGGCTACCGCTACCTGCAACCTATCCTCGACCTGATGCAGACCATGCCGACCTTCGTTTACCTGATCCCGGTGCTGATTCTGTTCGGCCTCGGTATCGCGCCCGGCCTCATCGTCACCATCGTCTTCGCCTGCCCGGCGCCGATCCGGCTCACCTATCTCGGCATCACCTCGGTGCCCAAGCCGATGATCGAGGCGGGCGAGGCGTTCGGCGCCAACAAGCGCCAGCTTTTGTGGAAAGTCGAGTTGCCGGCGGCGCTGCCCACCATCATGGCCGGCCTTACCCAGTGCATCATGCTGTCGCTGTCCATGGTCGTCATCGCGGCGCTGATCGGCGCCAACGGGCTTGGCAAGCCGGTGGTCAGGGCGCTGAACACGGTCAACATCCCGCTTGGGCTGGAAGCCGGCCTTGCCATCGTCATCCTCGCCATCATCCTCGACCGCATGAGCCGCGTTTCCACGGGAGGCCCGCAATGAACGTCGCCGTCGATTTCAAGAACGTCGATATCGTCTTCGGCAACGAGAAGCCGAGGGCGCTGGCGATGATCGACACGGGAGCCACGCGCCAGGAAATCCTGGCGCAGACCGGCGCCGTGCTCGGCTGCGCCAATTGCAACCTCACCATCCAGGAAGGCGAGATATCGGTGCTGATGGGCCTGTCTGGCTCCGGCAAGTCGACGTTGCTGCGGGCCGTCAACCTGCTCAACGTGCCGGCGCGCGGCCATGTCTTCGTCAAGCAGGGCGACAAGGCCGTCGATGTCGTCAGTTGCGATGCGGCCACTTTGCGCGCCATCCGCCAGAAGCAGGTGGCGATGGTGTTCCAGCAGTTCGCCTTGTTGCCGTGGCGCACGGTGGAGCAGAATGTCGGGTTCGGGCTCGAACTGGCGGGTGTGCCGGAAGCCGAGCGCAGGGAGCGTGTGGCCAAGCAACTGAAGCTGGTCGGCCTCGAACAGTGGGCGAAGAAGTACGCCCACGAACTGTCCGGCGGCATGCAGCAGCGTGTCGGTCTGGCGCGTGCCTTCGCTACCGACGCCCCCATCCTTTTGATGGACGAGCCGTTCTCGGCGCTGGACCCGCTGATTCGCAGCAAGTTGCAGGACGAATTGCTGCAACTGCAAGCCGAACTGAAGAAGACCATCATCTTCGTGTCGCACGATCTGGAAGAAGCGTTGAAGATCGGCAGCCATATTTCCATTATGGAAGGCGGCCGCATCGTGCAGACCGGCGCGCCCGAGGAGATCGTCCTCAATCCCGCCAACGATTATGTACGCGAGTTCATCTCCAACGTTAACCCGCTGTCGGTGCTGACGGCGTGGAACGTCATGCGCGACAAGCGCGAACTGGAACATGACGAGGATGGCTGGGTCTGGCTCGACCGGCGCGCCACGACGCGCTTCAGGATCGATGAACACGGGCTGGTGACAGCGGCCGAGCGCAACGGCAAGCCGGCCATATGGGTATCGTGCGCGGATGTCGAGGGCCAGCCCGAGGAAGCGAGCCAGGTGTTCTGGGCGACGCCCGGCACCTCGCTGAAGACGGTGATGCTGGCCATGCACCGCTCGCAGACAGCGCCGGTGGCGCTGTTCGATGACCAGTCGCGCTTCGTCGGTTCGATCGGCGTGCGGGACGTGCTGTCGGCGGTGCTGCGGCGATAGAGCGGTTCCGGTTTTCGTGGAATAGCAGAACCGCTCGATCTGGTTGTTTTAGCCGCATTGCGGACATAAAACCGCTTCGCATTTTTGCCGGAGATGCTCCAGTCGGGGCGACCCCTACATGCTTACCTTGCCGTGATCGCCGAGGTCCGGCTTGGTGTTGCTGACGGCCGCCGTCAGCATTTTTGCGAAGGTGACCAGCTTGCCGGCGCCATCCCAGTATTGCGCATCCTTCGGCGTTATCTTCAAAACGCGGATGTCCGGATCGTCGGGACCGTCCCAAAAAGCCTTGTAGGCGGCTGACCACAATTCCTCGATCCTGGCGCGGTCGTCGTATACTTCGCCCACGCCGGACACGGACACGTAATCCATGTCGCCGGTATCCGCGAAGGCCATGCAGGAATTGCCGAAGGCTTCGGGATTCTTGTGATCCTTGAGGTCGAGCAGGAAATACACGGCGTTCTCGCCGCGCTCGGCATGGGCCGTCATCGGACGCGAGCGGATGTCCTTGCCGTCATTGGTCGCCAGCATGCAGAACCGGATTTTCTCGATCAGATCCCACACGCGCTCAGGGTTGTTGTCTTCGGCCATCCGATGGTCTCCGTGAATGAAGGTTCAGTCGGTAGGCAACTCGTGGCGGTGATTTAGGTTCCGCAGCCGGCGTCTCAACGCCCCTCGCGATACCACATGGCCCCGATCGCCATGAGCAGCAGGCCAAGGCCGAGGAAGCCGCCGAACAGCGGCACGCGGCTGACGGCCTTCAACAGGCTGTCGTCGGTGGTTCTCAGGCCGATCCAGTCGTTGCCGGAAGCCTCGCCGGAGGAGCGTACCGGGACGATGGAGGGCAGGGCGATGCTGTCCTTAGCCGATGCGGCAAGCCGGCGAACGCTGCCGCCGGTCGCTTCCGCCGAGGGTTTGAGTATCTCTTCAGTCGAAACCACGTCGGTGAATTCGGGGGCGTTGATGGGGCCGACATGGGCGAGCGCGGTAAGGTTGCCGTTGCCGACCTGGTAAAGGCCGATCTCCCCGACCTCGATGCTGCCGGTAAAGACACCGGGTTCGGACTTCTGCAATTTCACGCTGAGCGGCTTGCCGGAAGGAGTGATGATCTGCGCGGCGCCCGGATCGTCGCTCATCGTCTGGCGGCGCACTTCCAGCACCATGCCGCGGCCATCGGCCGTCAGCCGCTCCTCTTCCAGTTCCGGCTCCTTCATCAGCCAGTGGGCGATGCGGCATCTATAGCTTCCAGTCCATTTACAGCCGATCGGCGAATTAAAAATGTGACGAGGCAGTATAATATCGCAATAAAAGCAACTCCTTTCGCGCCAATCGGCGTAAAGGAGAACATGTTCCTCAGAGCCAAGTAACTATCAAGGTAAGGTGAAGAAAATAAACAAAGAAATGCAGTTAGAAAAAATATCCCTATCATTCCGGCGGCAAGTTCAAGTTTGGCATGCTCATCATTGACGAGGCTTGCAAAAGGTTGGTTTCCCAATTTTCCGACTCGATAGCAGCGATAGGCGCGTGAATAAGAACCGAATGCTTTTGGATTGGCGATTGATCCAACATGAACAATAATGGAACCAAGAATGATCGACGCGAGGACCCAGATTACGAAAGATGGCGCGTTCCGCCAATCGCTATAGTCAGGCGCGCTGGCCGATTGGTCAAATACATTAGGAAACCAACCGGCCATTGTCAGTTCTGAGACTGCAAGAACGCCAAAAGCTAAACGCGTAAGAGTACTTGTCCAGTTCCTAGATGCTTCAACTGCGGTTTCTACAAACATCACAAATCCATCAACAGCCTTCGTGGATCCTCCAGCGCCTCTTTCACCCGCACCAGGAACGTCACCGCCCCCTTCCCATCTACGATCCGGTGGTCATAGGACAGCGCCAGGTACATCATTGGGCGGATGACGATCTGGCCGTTCACTACGACGGGGCGGTCCTGGATCTTGTGCATCCCTAGGATGCCCGATTGCGGGGGGTTGAGGATCGGCGAGGACATCAGCGAGCCGTAAACGCCGCCGTTCGAGATGGTGAAGCTGCCGCCCTGCATTTCGGACATCGAAAGCTTGCCGTCGCGGGCGCGGACGCCGAGTTCGGCGATCTTCTTTTCGATCTGGGCAAAGCCCATCTGGTCTGCGTCGCGCACCACTGGGACGACAAGGCCCGAGGGGGTGCCAACCGCCACGCCCATGTGGACGTAGTTTTTATAGACCACGTCGCCGCCGTCGATTTCGGCGTTCACTTCGGGCACTTCCTTCAGCGCGTGGCAGCAGGCCTTCACGAAGAATGACATGAAGCCAAGTTTCACGCCGTGTTTCTTTTCGAACGCGTCCTTGTAGTCGTTGCGCAGGCCCATGACGCCAGACATGTCGACCTCGTTATAGGTCGTCAGCATTGCAGCGGTGTTTTGCGCTTCTTTCAGGCGGCGGGCGATGGTGGCGCGCAGGCGGGTCATCTTGACCCGTTCTTCGCGCGCGGCATCTTCGGCAGGGATCGGGGCGCGGGGGGCGGCGGCAGGGGCAGGGACGGCCGAGGCCACGGCGGCAGCGGCGGCGGCTTGCCCGGCCACGGCGCGGGCCACGTCTTCCTTCATCACCCGACCGTCGCGCCCGGTTGGCTGGACCTGATCACGGGTCATACCCGCTTCGGCCATCGCTTTCTTGGCGGCGGGGGCGTCTTCGACATCGCGGGCGGCGGGCGGGGCGGCAGGGGCCGGGGGGGGCGCGGCTGCCGCCGCAGGGGCTGCGGCTTTCACCGGGGCGCTGGCGCCTTCGGTGATGATTGCAAGGCGTGCTCTGGGATCCACCGTTGATCCTTCCGGCGCAAGAATTTCGGCCAGAAGGCCCGAGACGGGGGCGGGCACTTCAACCGAAACCTTGTCGGTTTCCAGTTCGCACAGCATCTCGTCCTGTTTCACCATGTCACCGACCTTTTTGAACCAGGTCGAAACGGTAGCCTCGGTGACGCTTTCGCCGAGGGTAGGGACCATTACGTCAGTCATTTATCAAGCTCCTCAGAGGTTCGGGGCAGAGGGCGTTCAGCCCAGAGCCTCTTTGACAAGGGTTTCCTGTTCGAATTTGTGGCGCGAGGCGAGGCCGGTCGCAGGCGAGGCCGAGGCCACGCGGCCTGCGTAACGGGCACGGGTATGTTTGGCGCCAATCTCGGTCAGGATCAGTTCGAGTTCGGGGTCCATATGGGACCAGGCACCCATGTTCTTGGGTTCCTCCTGGCACCAGATCCATTCGGCGCCCTTGAAGCGCGACAGTTCGGTGCGCAGGGATTTGCCGGGGATCGGGTAAAGCTGTTCGACCCGCAGCAGGTAGGTGTCGTCCTGCCCGCGCGCGTCGCGTTCGGCCAGAAGGTCGAAATAGACCTTGCCCGAGCAGAGGATCACCCGCTTGATCTGATCGTCTGGTTTCAGCGTGAGATCGGAATGGCCCTTTTGGGCATCATCCCACAGAACCCGGTGGAAATAGGAACCGTCGGTAAAATCGGCGGCGTCTGACACGGCCATCGGGTGGCGCAGCAGGGACTTCGGCGTCATCAGGATCAGCGGTTTGCGGAAATCCCGGTGCATCTGGCGGCGCAGGATGTGGAAATAGTTCGACGGCGTCGTGCAGTTGGCGACGATCCAGTTATCGTGCGCCGACATTTGCAGGAACCGTTCGAGCCGGGCCGAGGAATGTTCCGGCCCCTGGCCTTCGAACCCGTGCGGCAGCAGGCAGACAAGGCCAGACATGCGCAGCCATTTGCTTTCGCCAGAATTGATGAACTGGTCGAACATGATCTGCGCGCCATTGGCGAAGTCGCCAAACTGCGCTTCCCACATGGTCAGCGCATTGGGTTCAGACAGCGAATAGCCATATTCAAAGCCCAGCACCGCATATTCCGAAAGCATGGAATCGATGACCTCGTACCGTGACTGGCCGGGGCGGATGTGGTTCAGGGGATAATGGCGTTCCTCGGTGGTCTGGTTGATGAAGGCAGAGTGTCGCTGGCTGAAGGTGCCGCGGGTGCAATCCTGCCCGGAGAGACGCACCGGGAAGCCTTCGGTAAGAAGCGAGCCAAAGGCCAGCGCTTCCGCCGTGGCCCAATCGAAACCCTGGCCCGACTCAAACATCTTCTTCTTGGCTTCAAGCTGGCGGCCAACGGTCCTGTGCAGGTCGAACCCGTCCGGCACCCGGGTCAGCGCCGCACCCACTTCGGCCATCGTCGCGGCGTTGATCCAGGTTTCGCCGCGCTGGTAATTCTCCAGGTCCTTGGTCCGCATCTGGCGCCAGCGGCCATCAAGCCAATCGGCCTTGTTGGGCTTGTAGTCCTTGCCGACCTCGAACTCTTCGTTCAGGCGGGCCTGGAAGGCGGCCTTCATATCCTCGATCTCGCCTTCGGGGATCAGCCCGTCGGCCACCAGCCGTTCGGTATAGATCTGCAGGGTCGTCTTTTGCTTGCGGATCTTGGTATACATTTCCGGGTTGGTGAACATCGGCTCGTCACCTTCGTTATGGCCAAAGCGGCGATAGCAGAAGATGTCGATGACCACGTCCTTGTGGAACTTCTGGCGGAATTCGGTGGCGACCTTGGCGGCATGGACCACGGCTTCGGGGTCGTCGCCGTTCACATGGAAGATCGGCGCTTCCACCATCAGGGCGATGTCGGTCGGATAGGGCGACGACCGGCTGTAACTGGGGGCAGTGGTAAAGCCGATCTGGTTGTTGACGATGATGTGGATCGTGCCGCCAGTGCGGTGGCCTTTCAGCCCCGATAGGCCAAAACATTCGGCCACCACGCCCTGGCCTGCAAAGGCCGCGTCGCCATGCAGCAGGATCGGCAGAACCTGACTGCGCTCCGTGTCGTTGAACTGATCCTGCTTGGCGCGGACCTTGCCCAGCACCACGGGATTCACCGCCTCCAGATGGCTGGGGTTCGCGGTCAGCGACAGGTGAACGGGCTTTTCGTCAAAGACCCGGTCGGAGGAGGCGCCAAGGTGGTATTTCACATCGCCAGAGCCATCGACGGAATCCGGCTTGAAGCTGCCGCCCTGGAATTCGTTGAAGATGGCGCGGTAGGGTTTCATCATCACGTTGGCCAGAACCGACAGGCGGCCCCGGTGGGGCATGCCGATGATCACCTCTTTCACGCCCAGATTGCCGCCGCGCTTGACGATCTGTTCCATCGCCGGGATCAGGCTTTCGCCGCCGTCCAGACCAAAGCGCTTGGTGCCGGTATACTTGACCTGCAGGAACTTTTCGAACCCTTCGGCCTCGACCAGCTTGTTGAGGATGGCGCGGCGGCCTTCGCGGGTGAAGGTGATTTCCTTGCCGTAGCCTTCGATCCGTTCCTTCAGCCAGCCCGCCTGTTCGGGGTCGGAAATGTGCATGTATTGCAGCGCGAAGGTGCCGCAGTAGGTGCGCCGCACGATATCGGTAATCTCGCGCATCGAAGCGTGGGTCAGGCCCAGCACATTGTCGATGAAGATCGGGCGGTCCATGTCGGCTTCGGTGAAACCGTAGGAGGCGGGGTCAAGTTCCGGGTGATTGCCGATTTCCTGCAGGCCAAGCGGGTCGAGGTCGGCCGCAAGATGGCCCCGGATCCGGTAGGCGCGGATGATCATCAGCGCGCGCAGGCTGTCGAGAACGGCGCGCTTCAGCTGGTCATCGGTGACGTTAATGCCCACTTCGGCGGCTTTGGCGCGGATCTTGTCGCCCGCGGCCTTGGCGTCGGTCGGCCATTCGCCGGTCAGGGCGGCGGTCAGATCATCCGAAGGGCTCGGCGGCCAGTCCGCCCGCCCCCACGAGGCGCCCGCCGCCTCTTGCCGCACGTCGCGCTCATTGTCGCCAAGCGAGCGGAAGAAGGCGGCCCAGGTGCCGTCGACCGACTGTGGATCGGCGGCAAAGCGGGCATACATTTGTTCGACATATCCGGCGTTCGCGCCCTGGAGGAAGGAGGAGGCGTGGAACTGGTCGTTGGGGTTCTGTTCGGTCATGGGGATACCTCGGATGGAGGGGAGCCGTAACGGTTGGGGCCGGGTTGGGAGGGAAGCAGGCAGGCCCCGAGGGCGACGAAGAACATGGCGACCGGCAGGGTGATCACCCAAGCGCTGCCGACGTAGATCAGGAAGAACGCGGCGACTGCGGGCGCCGTAAGCGTGCTGCAGACGGTATGTGCATCGCAAAGGCTAAGCGAGGCGAATGCGAGGAAGCCCGCCATGAACAATCCCAGGCACCAGCGGACCGAGGCACCGGGGCGCCCGGTATCGTGAAGTCGACGGATCATGGATGGCCACAATGGGGTTAGGCCAATGGCGAAGAGGGCCATTGGGACAACCATCCCAGGGACGTACCCGCGCATGACCGGCTCGACGAGATCATCGAGAAGCATCGTGGCGACGACAGCAAATAGCAGGCATGGGCCGACGATCCTGAGAAAAGTCGTCCGGTCTAGCCGCCCCTGAGTCGAGAACGCGCGCATTATGCTGCCCCGATCAATCATGGGTGTCGTGTGGCTTCGCGGTCATGCATCAGCCCTTGATCGCCTTCATCACCGCTTCGCCCAGACCCGCCGGGCTGTCGGCCACCACGATGCCGGCGGCTTTCATCGCCTCGATCTTCGATTCTGCGTCGCCCTTGCCGCCCGCGACGATGGCGCCCGCGTGGCCCATGCGGCGCCCTGCGGGGGCGGTGCGACCGGCGATGAAGCCTGCGGTGGGCTTCCAGCGGCCCTTCTTGCGTTCGTCGGCAAGGAACTGCGCGGCTTCTTCCTCGGCCGAGCCGCCGATTTCGCCGATCATGATGATCGACTGGGTTTCCGGGTCGGCGAGGAACATTTCCAGCACGTCGATATGTTCGGTGCCCTTGATCGGGTCGCCGCCGATGCCGACGGCGGTGGACTGGCCAAGGCCAAGGTCGGAGGTCTGCTTGACCGCCTCATAGGTCAGGGTGCCGGAACGGCTGACCACACCGACCGAGCCGCGCTTGTGGATATGGCCGGGCATGATGCCGATCTTGCAGGCGCCGGGGGTGATGACGCCGGGGCAGTTCGGACCGATCAGGCGGGATTTCGACCCCTGCAGGACGCGCTTGACCTTCATCATGTCCAGCACCGGGATGCCTTCGGTGATGCAGACGATCAGCTCCATCCCGGCGTCGATCGCCTCGAGGATGCTGTCGGCGGCGAAGGGCGGAGGGACGTAGATCACCGAGGCGTTGGCGCCGGTGACCGCCCGCGCTTCGTGCACCGAATTGAAGACCGGCAGGTTGAGGTGGGTTTCGCCGCCCTTGCCGGGGGTCACGCCGCCCACCATCTTGGTGCCGTAAGCGATGGCCTGTTCGGAATGGAAGGTGCCCTGGCTACCGGTGAAGCCCTGGCAGATGACGCGGGTGTTTTCGTTGACGAGTACGGCCATGTCCGGCGTTCCTTGCGATTACGTTTCGTTGCAGGGCCGGATCGACCGGCCCCGGTTGGTGTTCAGTCAGCCACTGGTGGTGGCAGTTTCCTCGGCCAGGGTGATCCGCCGTGACAGCGCGTCGACAACCTGATCGCGCGACCAGATGCCCAGCGAGCGGTGGTCATGGTTGGCACCGTCCGGCTGGTCTGCGGTTTCGTGGATCATCTCGATGGGGGCGGTGAAGTTGAAGGGGGCCATCATCGGGTTGAAGCGTTGAAAGCCGCCGTTCACCTTGACCGGATTGTTCACCGCGACATGGTGCATGGTCAGCATCAGGAAGCGGCTGCCTGACGCCACGAAGTTTTCAAGCACCTTCCAGCGCAGCCAGAATTTCAGGTGAAACAGGCAGTCGCGGCAGAGCATCAGGTCGCTTTGCGGCAGGGGATCAGAAGTGATGTCGAGGTGGCGGAAGCGGAGGTTCGGGGCGGTGAAGCGCGACTGGTTTTCCGCGACCAGTTCGCCAGAAATGTCGGCGCCGATATAGGTGATGCCGGTCAGATCGACATGCTGCATCCAGAACCAGTCACCGCAAGGCGCGTCGAACATGGTCTTGACGCCGTAGCGTTCGAAGACGTCAGGAAGTGCCGCGCGCAGGCGCGCGGTCGCCGCCATGTCGGACCCGGGGCCCGAGCGGGGGGCACCGCCGATGGCGGCCCAGCTTTTGGTTTCGAAGACGGAACGAAGGTTGTCACGCATGCTTGCGATCCCTGATGGCTGCTACCCCTTCACCGCCTTCACGATCTTCTGCGCGCCATCCTTCAGATTTTCCGCTGCAATCACGTTCAGCCCTGAATTGCGGATGATGTCCTTGCCCAGTTCCACATTCGTGCCTTCAAGCCGCACGACCAGCGGCACTTTCAGGCCGACTTCCTTCACGGCGGCAATCACCCCTTCTGCGATGATGTCGCAGCGCATGATGCCGCCGAAGATATTGACCAGAATGCCTTTGACGTTCGGATCCGATGTGATGATCTTGAACGCCTCGGTCACCTTTTCCTTGGTGGCCCCGCCGCCCACGTCCAAAAAGTTGGCGGGTTCGGCACCGTAAAGCTTGATGATGTCCATGGTGGCCATGGCAAGGCCGGCACCATTGACCATGCAGCCGATTTCGCCATCAAGGGCGATGTAGTTCAGGTCGAACTTCGAGGCTGCCAGTTCCTTCGGATCTTCTTCCGTCTCGTCGCGCAGGGCTGCGATGTCGGGGTGCCGGTAGATGGCATTGCCGTCAAAGCTCATCTTGGCGTCCAGCAGCTTCAGATTGCCGTCCTTCAGCACCACGAGGGGGTTGATCTCCAGCATCTCCATGTCTTTTTCGATGAAGAGCCGGTAAAGGTTTTTCACCACACCGACGCATTGCTTGATCTGGTTGCCTTCAAGCCCAAGCGCGAATGCGACGCGGCGGCCGTGGAAATCCGACAGGCCGGTGGCGGGATCGACGGTGAACGATACGATCTTTTCGGGCGTGTCATGGGCCACGTCTTCGATCGACATGCCGCCTTCGGTTGAACAGACGAAAGAAACGCGGCTGGTCTGACGGTCGATCAAAAGGGCAAGGTAAAGTTCGCGGGCGATGTCGCTGCCGTCTTCGATGTAGATGCGGTTGACCTGCTTGCCCTCGGGGCCGGTCTGGATGGTGACCAAGGTGCGGCCCAGCATCTGGCGGGCGAATTCCGCCGCTTCGCCGACCGAGCGGGCCAGACGGACGCCGCCCTTTTCGCCGGCTTCGGCTTCTTTGAAATGGCCCTTGCCGCGGCCGCCCGCATGGATCTGCGCCTTGACCACCCAAAGCGGCCCGTCAAGTTCACCCGCGGCCGTTTTCGCCTCTTCCGCCTTGGTGACGGCACGCCCGTCAGAGACCGGGATGTTGTAGCTGCGCAGAAGGGCTTTGGCCTGATACTCGTGGATGTTCATCGAATTGTCCCGGATGCTGCTGACTTGCGGTCCGTGATGGCATAGAGGCGAAGCCTGTCAAAATGATAAATGCGCGAAAGGCCAAGTTTTGCCCGGAAAAGCGACATTTGTGATCACACGCAAAAATTTTGTGATCACACCAAGGTTTCGCCTGCCCCGGATCAGAATGCAAAGCGAGTCGGCAGGTTGTCAGGCGGGGATGGCACTGCACAGGACCTGACCGCGCGGCAGGCGCCTGTCGTGCAGTTGTGCATCGAAGCCCGAGGCGCGGGTCAGGTGCAGGATATCTTCGGCCAGCATGTGATAGGGCGCGCGGCAGTCATGCGTCACGACCCCGTCGGGCTGTTTGACCGGGCCAAGGCTGCTGGCCGCATCGGGGGCCAGAAAGACGGTGAACAGGAAACGCCGCAAGCTTGGAAAGCGGACGCGGACCTGGATCAGGGCGCGGCGCAGGTGATTGGCGGGCAGGTGGGTGAAGACGGCAAAGGCAATCGCATGGTCGATGCTGTCGGGGATGCCGGGGAAGGAAAAATCCGCATCCTCGATCAGTTGTGCGGGCGGCAGGCGGTCTTTATCGGCCAGTTCGGCAAGGTAGCCCTGCCGCATCAGCGCGCCCGAAAGGTCGGTGCCCCAGTAATGGCCTGGGTCAAGGTAGGGCACCGCGCGGCAGCCAAGCCGCAGGCTGCCCGCGCCGATGTCGAGCAACTGGTGGTGGGGCTGCAACCCTTCGTCCAAGAGCAGCGCCATCTGGGCGCGGCCCGTCTCGTCCCACCGGCCGCCGACGATATCGCGGTGGCGGCCCTTGGCCAACGCCTGATCATAAAAGGCGGGCTTGTGGTAGGGAGAGATGTGGCCGGGCATCGGATCAGCTTTTCGGATGCGCAGCCATCTGCGCCAGTGTCAGGCACAGGTCGGTGGCGCGGGCCATGTCCTGCACCGAAATCCATTCCTGCGGGCCGTGGATGTTCTGCATGCCGGTGAACAGGTTGGGGCACGGCACGCCCATTTCGGTCAGACGTGACCCATCCGTGCCGCCGCGGATCGGAACCGAGACGGGCTCGATCCCCAAGGCCCTGCAGGCGTTGCGGGCAAGGTCAACGGGCGTCATGTCTGTTTCCAGCCAGTAGCGCATGTTGCGGTATTGGGGCTTGATCGTGCAGGTGATTTCGGCGCGCGGCTCGGTGGCCTGGACGGCGGCGCAGACGGCTTGCACGACGGCGCCCTTCTGCGCCAGCCCGTCGCGTTCGAAATCGCGCAGGATCAGCTTGATGGTCATCTCGGATGAACCGCCGGTCATTTCGGTGGCATGGATGAAGCCATCACGTTCGTCGGTCAGTTCGGGCAGCATCGTGTGTTGGGGCAATGCGGCGATGATCTTGGCGGCCAGATGGATGGCGTTGACCATCTTGCCCTTGGCAAGGCCGGGGTGGATCGACACGCCCTTGATCTTTACCACCACGCCATCGGCGGAAAAGCTTTCATATTCGACCTCGCCTACAGCGGCGCCGTCAAAGGTATAGGCAAAATCGGCCCCCAGATCATTGGGCAAGCGTTCGCTCACGCCGCGGCCTACTTCCTCGTCCGGGGTGAAGGCGATGCGGATGGGGCCGTGGGGCAGGTCGGGGTGGGCCAGAAGATGGCGGGCCGCGGTCATGATGATCGCGACCCCGGCCTTGTCATCGGCCCCCAGAAGCGTGGTTCCCGACGCGGTGATCAGGTCATGGCCGACCTTTTCGGCCAGATAGGGGTTGTCATCCGGGGTAAGGCTCAGGGCCGGATCGTCGGGAAAGCTGATGGCACCGCCGTTATAGCCGCGGATCACCCGGGGCTTGACGCCAGTGGCGTTGAATTGCGGGGCAGTATCGACATGGGCCAGAAGGCCGATGACCGGGCCGGGGGCCGTGGCGGGAATGGTGGCCAGAACCACGCCATATTCGGTCAGCTGCACGTCGCGTGCGCCCATGTCGCGCAATTCCGACTCGAGCAGGTGAAGCATGCCAAACTGCACCTTGGTGGAGGGGCTGCTGGGGCTGTCCTCGTCACTTTGGCTGTCGATGGCGGCATAGCGGACAAGGCGGGTTTCGAGTTCATGGTCGAATGGGGGCATGGGGGACTCCGGCTTTCGCAGCGATCTGGGGCAGGACATGGGCGAAAGTCAACGCATGGCGCCGGTTCAGGCGCGCAAATCCGACAGGAAGATCACGGATGTCGGGCACTTCTGCGCACGAGGCCGCCGATTTGGCGCGATGGATCCAGAATGCCCGGCAGGCGTGATCTTACGCCAGGCACCCTGAAACACAGTACCCGGCAATGCCGAAGGACTCTGGCGGCGTTGTGATGCTGTCAGGGGTGGCTTCGGATGCATGGGCGCACACCAACGGCCGCACGCATGGGGGCGGTGAAATGGGATGTCGGCCAAGCATGAAGGGTTGCACAAACAGGACGCAGATCGAAGATGCGCGCAGGACTAGGCCAGATCCTTGACCATTAATATCAATTCACCCTCATCCTCAGACCCAGTGAAAGCGATGAAGGGGCGCCTTTCCCAGTCGCGAAAGCCGTAGCGGCGGTAAAGCCGGTGCGCATCGGGATTGAAGCTTTCCACGATCAGGCTCAGGCGGGTTGCACCCTCTTGCCGCGCGAGTTCGGCGGCCTTTTCTAGAATGTGGTGGCCGATGCCTTTGCCACGATATTCGGGAAATACTGAAGCAACGAAGACATTGTAGGTGCCGACAGCGACTCCTTCCAGTTCGATGAAGGGCAGAACTGCTTGTGGAACACCGTTCAGGTCGCCCGGGTCGTAGGGGTCGGCAATGCGATGGGTGCAGAGCGCGCCGACAGTTTCACCGGCAAGTGTCGCAACCTGCCATTTGCTGTAGTGGGAATCGCTTCCCGTACTATTGCGAATGCGCTCGCGTCCAACTTCGAACCAGGACTGGCCGGGTTGGGCATTCAGGCCCCAGAACCACGAAACCTGTCTGCGAGTTGCAGCATCGAACAAAATCGCAAGATCGCCTGCGTCTGCCGCGGTACCCGGACGGAAGGTCGGAGTCAGTGCCATTGAGCGCGCTCCATCATGCCGGGCGGCGCAGGTCGCCCGATCTGGCAAAGAATACGCGATTTCCGATGATCTTCAATGCATCCTGAATTTGCATTCAAAAAAGCGCAGTTGCGGCCCATGAAAGCAGACTGCGCGCCCACGTGTCTGGGCGCGCAGTTCTTTGATTGGTGCGTGAAATCAATTGTCCTGCTTGTCAGGCCAGCGACGGATCAATCGCCTTGCAGGCCGCAACAAGCCCGTTCACTGCGTCAACCGACTTGTCGAACATCGCCTGTTCGTCGGCGTTCAGCTTGATATCGACGATCCGCTCGACCCCGCCTGCACCAAGGACGGTGGGCACGCCCACATACATGCCCTTCAGGCCGAGGGCACCATCAACATAAGCCGCGCAGGGCAGCAGGCGCTTCTGGTCCTTCAGATAAGCTTCGGCCATCTCGATGGCGCTGGTTGCGGGCGCATAAAAGGCCGATCCGGTTTTCAGCAGACCAACGATTTCGGCGCCGCCGTCACGGGTGCGTTGGACGATGCCGTCCAGTTTCTCCTGCGTGGTCCAGCCCATTTTCACGAGGTCCGGCAACGGAATGCCGCCCACGGTGGAATAGCGGGTCAGGGGCACCATCGTGTCGCCATGGCCGCCAAGGACAAAGGCGGTCACGTCGCGCATCGAGACGTTGAATTCCACTGACAGGAAATGGCGGAAGCGCGCGCTGTCCAGCACGCCGGCCATGCCGACAACCTTGTTGTGCGGCAGGCCCGAAAATTCCCGAAGCGCCCAGACCATCGCATCCAGCGGGTTGGTGATGCAGATGACAAAGGCATTGGGCGCATGGGCCTTGATGCCTTCGCCAACCGATTTCATCACCTTGAGGTTGATGCCCAGCAGGTCATCGCGGCTCATCCCCGGTTTGCGGGGCACACCGGCGGTGACGATGCAGACATCGGCACCTGCAATATCTTCGTAGGAATTGGCGCCCCTGAAGCTGCCATCAAACCCTTCGGACGGGCCCGACTGCGCAATGTCGAGCGCCTTGCCCTGCGGGGTGCCTTCGGCGATGTCAAAGAGGATTACGTCCCCCAGTTCCTTGATCGCGGCAAGATGCGCGAGCGTCCCGCCGATCTGTCCTGCCCCAATAAGTGCGATCTTCGGTCTGGCCATGATGTCCTCCGGCTGAAAGGGAATGTCGCGGGCATGCGTAATCCGTTCGCTTTCGGCAATCAAGCCCGCTGCAGCGCGGCATGGCGGCGGGATCTGTGCAATTCTTCATGTTGGCGCTAAACCGGCACGAACAGGGCGGGGGCAAGATGGACGGCTGGTTTTTCTGGGTGATGGCGCTGGCGGCGTCGATGCTGGTTGGCATGGGCAAGGGCGGCATGCCGGTGGTCGGCATGCTGGGGGTGCCGGTGCTGGCGCTGGCGATCTCGCCGGTCACGGCGGCGGGGCTGCTGCTGCCGGTCTATGTGCTGTCGGATCTGTTCGGGCTTTATGCTTACCGTCAGGCGTTCGACCGGCGCGTACTGGCGATTCTGGTGCCGGGGGTGACGATCGGTGTGGGGCTGGGCTGGGCCACGGCGCGGGTCACGCCGGAATGGCTGGTGACGGCGCTGGTGGGAGCGATCGGGACGGTGTTCGCGCTTCGGCTGCTTGCCGGGGCGCGGTCAGCGGTGGCGGCCGAGGCGCGGGTGGACAGGGGGTTGTTCTGGGGGGCGGTCACCGGATTTACCAGTTTTGTCAGTCATTCCGGCGCGCCGCCTTTTCAGATCTATGTGCTGCCGCTGCGCTTGCCGAAGATGATCTATGCCGGGACCAATACGATCCTGTTTGCATACCTGAATGCGATCAAGCTGGTGCCGTATTGGGCGCTGGGCCAGTTTTCGGCACAGAACCTGAAGGTAGCGGCAGTGCTGATGCCGGCTGCCGCAGGCGCGGTGTTTCTGGGGGTGCGGCTGGTCAGGGTGCTGCCCGAGGTGCTGTTCTTCCGGCTGGTGACCTGGGCCTTGCTGTTCGTGTCGGTGAAATTGCTGGTGGACGGGGTGTGGGCTGGGCTTTGAGGAAGGGCGGGGGCGGTGCCCCCGCACCCCCGGAGTGCTTGAACCAAGATGAAAGGGGTCAGGCGGGGTTTCCGGGCTTGTCTGGCGCGATCAGTTCGAAGTGATCGCCGGAAGCGACCATGCAGGCGCGGCCGTCGGGAAGGCTGGCGATGAGGGTGAAGGTGCCGGTGGTGAGCGAGGTGTAAAGTTCTAGCACCGCCTCATTACCGGCCAGTCCGACGGCGCGGCGGCTTTCACCCCAGCGTTCCGCCAGCTGTGTCACGACGCGGGCACGACCGGCGCAGCGTGGCGGGTTGTCCGCCCCGAAGGCGTGGTCGGTGAAAAGGATGCAGGCGAGAAAGCCCAACGAAAGGGCGAATAGCTGGCGGTCCATCAAGGCACCTTGTTTGGTTCGGGAAGGGCCAAAGGTCGGGCCAGAGCGGCAAAATCCGGTTAACACAGGGTGCGCGGCTGCGGTGCCGGGGCGAAATTTCTGCGATGCGGCAATTCCTGTCTTGCCGGAACCGCCAGAATTGTGATCCCTAGCGCAAGAAAATTACGAGGTGAGGAATGATTCCGCAGGTCCCGGAGCGGCCCTATCGGTCGGTGCTTTACATCCCCGGTGCCAATGAGCGCGCCTTGCAAAAGGCCGCAACCCTGCCCTGTGATGCGATCATCTTCGATCTGGAAGATGCCGTTGCCCCCGATGAAAAGCCCCGTGCCCGCGCCCTGGTGGCCGATATGCTGCGCAGCGTCGATTATGGCAACCGCGCGCGCATCGTGCGGATCAATGCGCTGGAAACCGAATGGGGCCGGGCGGACTGTCTGGCCTTTGCCGGCGCGTCAATTGAGGCGATCCTGGTTCCCAAGGTCTCGCGCCCCGACCATATCGAAGCGGTGGCGCAGCTGGTGGCGGACGTGCCTTTGTGGGCGATGATGGAAACCGCCGTGGTTGCCTGGCATGCGGCCAACATTGCAGCCCATCCGCGGCTCGCGGGGATCGTGGTGGGTACCAATGATCTGGCCAAGGATATCGGCGCGCGCTATCGGCCCGACCGGATGCCGCTGCTGACCGCCATGTCGCTGTGCCTGCTGGCAGGGAAGGCTTACGGTCGGGTGGTGATCGACGGCGTTTACAATGCCTTCAAGGATGACGTGGGATTGCGGGCGGAATGTGATCAGGGTCGCGACATGGGCTTTGACGGCAAGACGCTGATCCATCCGGCGCAGATTGCCGTCGCCAACGAGGTCTTTGCCCCGACAGACGCCGAACTCGTGCTGGCGCGGGCACAGATTGCGGCCTATGAGGAGGCTGAACGCGCCGGCAAGGGCGTGGCGGTTGTCGATGGCAAGATCGTCGAAAAACTGCATGTGGTGGCGGCCGAGCGGATCATTGCGCGCGCAGCCCTGCTGGGGGACAGGGTATGAAGCTTTACCGTTTCCTTTCGGATGATGACACGGCGGCCTTTTGCCACAAGATCTCGGCCGCTCTGAACAAGGGCTGGCACCTGCATGGGGGGCCGACCTATGCCTATGACTCTGCGCGCGGGGTTATGCGCTGCGGGCAGGCGGTGGTGAAGGACGCGCCGGGCACCTACTCGGCCGCACTGAAACTCGGGGAAATGTAGGATGGGCAATATGATCCATCCGTGGAAAAGGACGACGGGACGACCATGAAGACCAATCCGGGCCGTTTTTTCGAGGATTACAAGCTGGGCGAGGTGATCGTGCATGCGGTGCCGCGCACCCTGTCGGGTGGCGAGCGCGCGCTTTATCACGCGCTTTATCCAACGCGGGGGGCGCTTTATTCGTCGGACGCCTTCGCGCGCGCCTGTGGGCTGGCGGCAGCGCCGATGGATGATCTGATTGCCTTCCACACGGTCTTTGGCAAGACGGTGCCGGATATTTCGCTGAATGCCATCGCTAATCTGGGCTATGCCGAAGGGCGCTGGCTGGCCCCGGCCTGGCCGGGCGATACGTTGCGGTCCGAGTCGACGGTGATCGGACTGAAGGAGAATTCCAACGGCGCGTCAGGCGTCGTCTGGGTGCGCACCAGGGGCTACAATCAGCACGAAATTGCGGTGCTGGATTATGTGCGCTGGGTGATGGTGAGGAAGCGTGACCGCGCGGCCCCCGCGCCCTTCCCGCATGTGCCCGAACTTGCGCCAGTGGTGGACCCCGCCTCGCTTGTTGTGCCGAAGGGGCTGGATTTTGGCCGCTATGATTTCACGCTGGCCGGAGAGCCGCACCGCTGGGGCGACTATCAGGTGGGCGAGAAGATCGACCATGTCGATGGGGTGACGGTCGAAGAGGCCGAACACATGCTGGCCACGCGACTGTGGCAGAACACCGCGAAGGTGCATTTTGACCGCACCCAGCGCGAAGATGGCAAGCGGCTGATCTATGGTGGGCATGTGATATCGCTTGCGCGGGCGCTTTCGTTCAACGGGCTGGCAAATGCGCAGATGATCGTGGCGCTGAATGGCGGCGCCCATGCCAATCCGTGTTTTTCCGGCGATACGGTGCGCGCCTGGTCCGAGGTGTTGGAAAAGGCAGAGACACAAGCCCCCGGTGTTGGCGCGGTCAGGCTGCGGCTGGTGGCCGTTCGGGATGGCGCCGCACCTTTCGCACTGAGGGGCGAGGATGGGAAATATCTGCCCGATGTGTTGCTGGATCTGGATTATTGGGCTTTGATGCCGCTGTGACTGTCGGGGGGCTGACATCAGGGATTGCGCCGGTTGTGATCACATGGCGCAAACCCGTGATCACAGAGGCGTGGTTTAGCCCTAACAGGCGGGCGTCGCGGCAGATCCCGGCTATTCCCGGGGTGACTTGCAGCAGGAATTGGGTCAGAACGTCGAGGCAAGTGCAGACGGGTAACCGATGCGCTGAGGGTGAAAGGGAATATCATGGCCGAGCCACAACGCATTGTTCGACCGCTGTCGCCGCATCTTCAGATCTATCGGCCGCAACTGACGGCGGTCACCTCGATCCTGACGCGGATCACCGGCAACGGGCTGATCGTCGGCACGGTACTGATTGTATGGTGGCTTTTCGCGATCACGCGGGGCGGCGATCATTACGATCTGGCCAACCGAGTGATCCATTCCTGGCCGGGGGTGATCGTGCTGACCCTGTCGCTCTGGGCGGTCTGGTATCATTATCTGGCCGGGCTCAGGCATCTTCTGTTCGACGCGGGCCGCGGGCTTGAGGTCAGGACGGCCGAGCGTCTGGGCTGGGGCGTCATCATCGGATCGGTCGTTCTGACCGTCCTTACCTTCTATGTCATCTGAAAGGCCCGCCATGCGTTATGTGACTGATCGCAAACGTGCCGCCGGCAAGGGTTCGGCCCATACGGGCACCGAACACCATTGGTACATGCAGGCGTCGGCTGTCGGGTTGGCCATTCTGGTGCCGGTATTCGTCTACTGCGTCGGGCGCGCGCTGAAGCAGCCTTACGGCGAGGCCTGGTTCTTCCTGATGCAGCCCTGGGTCGCGATTCCGCTGGCCCTGACGATCTTTGTGGGCATGCGCCATTTCGCCAAAGGCGCCACGATGATGGTCGAGGATTACGCGCGCGGCACCATGCGAAAGGCGTTGATCATCACGGTGCTTTCGCTTTCTTACACCGTCACCGCAGTGGGCATTTATGCGCTGTTGGTGATCTCTCTTAAAGGTTGACCATGGCCGCCTATCCCTATGAAGTTCACGAATATGATGTAGTGGTCGTGGGTGCCGGGGGTGCGGGCCTGCGCGCCACCTTGGGCATGGCCGAACAGGGCCTACGCACCGCCTGCGTGACCAAGGTTTTTCCCACGCGCAGCCATACCGTGGCCGCACAGGGTGGCATCGCGGCCAGTCTTGGCAACATGGGCCCCGACAGCTGGCAGTGGCACATGTATGACACGGTGAAGGGCAGCGACTGGCTGGGCGACACCGACGCGATGGAATATCTGGCGCGCGAGGCGCCCAAAGCGGTCTATGAATTGGAACATTACGGCGTTCCCTTCAGCCGCACCGAGGAAGGCAAGATCTATCAACGCCCGTTCGGTGGGCACACCACCGAATATGGCGAAGGCCCGCCGGTGCAGCGCACCTGTGCCGCCGCCGACCGGACCGGCCATGCGATCCTGCATACGCTTTACGGGCAAAGCCTGAAGAACAACGCGGAATTCTTCATCGAATATTTCGCTATCGACCTGATCATGACCGATGGCCGCTGCACCGGCATTGTCGCGTGGAAGCTGGATGATGGCACGATCCATGTGTTCAACGCCAAGATGGTGGTTCTGGCCACCGGCGGCTATGGCCGCGCCTATTTCAGCGCGACCAGCGCCCATACCTGCACCGGCGACGGCGGCGGCATGGTTGCGCGGGCGGGGCTGGCGCTTCAGGACATGGAGTTCGTGCAGTTCCATCCGACCGGCATCTATGGATCGGGTTGCCTGATCACCGAAGGTGCGCGCGGCGAAGGCGGCTATCTGACCAATTCGGAAGGCGAGCGGTTCATGGAACGCTATGCGCCGACCTACAAGGATCTGGCCTCGCGCGATGTGGTCAGCCGCTGCATCACCATCGAAATCCGCGAAGGGCGGGGCGTGGGCGAACACAAGGATCACATGCACCTGAACCTGTCGCACATTCCGCCAGCGACGCTACATGAACGGCTGCCGGGCATTTCTGAATCTGCCCGCATTTTTGCCGGTGTCGATCTTACCCGCGAACCGATCCCGATCTTGCCGACCGTCCACTACAACATGGGCGGCATTCCCACCAATTATTGGGGCGAGGTGCTGGACCCCACCAAGGCCAACCCCGATGCGATCCTCCCCGGCCTGATGGCGGTAGGCGAGGCGGGCTGTGCGTCGGTTCACGGGGCGAACCGGCTGGGGTCGAACAGCCTGATCGACCTTGTGGTCTTTGGCCGCGCCGCCGCTATCCGTGCGGGCGAGATCGTGAAGCCCAAGGACCGTGCAGCACCGGTAAACAAGGCAGAGGTGGACCGCGCTTTGGATCGGCTGGACGGTCTGCGCCATGCTTCGGGCGCCATTCCCACCGCCGATCTGCGGCTGGAGATGCAAAAGACCATGCAGGCCGATGCCGCCGTGTTCCGCACCGACAAGACCTTGGCCGAAGGCGTCGCCAAGATGACGGCAGTGGCGGGCAAGATGGCCGATCTGAAGGTCACCGACCGATCGATGATCTGGAACAGCGACCTGATGGAGACGCTGGAACTTGCCAACCTGATGCCCAACGCCTTGGCCACCATTGTGGCCGCCGAGGCGCGCAAGGAAAGCCGGGGCGCGCATGCGCATGAAGATTACCCGAACCGTGACGACAAGAATTGGCGGGTTCACAGCCTTGCCCATGTCGATGGGGCCAAGGTGACGCTTTCGACCCGTCCGGTTCATCTTGATCCGCTGACCACCGAGGCCGAGGGTGGAATTGATCTGAAGAAGATAGCGCCAAAGGCGAGGGTCTACTGATGGGCCGCGCCGTTTTGGCCGTGATCGCCGTCACACTGGCCGCCTCTTGCGGCCCGATGACGGTCGAGCGGGCTGAACGCGAATGTTTCCAGCGCGCGCGGCTGGCCGCCAGCCCGCGCGGCCAAGTGGCGGTGGGCGTGGGGTCCGGCGGGCACGCCCGTGCGGGGCTGAGCCTGTCGATCTCGTCCGACTATCTGCAGGGGCGTGATCCCTCCGAAGTCTATAACTCTTGCGTTGTGCAGAAATCCGGCCAGCCGCCCAGCCGGCCGCTTTACACTCGCCCCGATTGGAAGGCCTAATCATGGTTCAGTTCACGCTTCCCAAGAATTCCAAAGTCCGGGTGGGCAAGACCTGGCCGAAGCCTGACGGCAAGAATGTCCGCAAGTTCCGCATTTATCGCTGGGATCCTGATCTGGGCGAAAACCCGCGGGTGGATACCTATTTCCTTGATATGGACAAGTGCGGCCCGATGGTTCTGGACGCGCTGATCAAGATCAAGACGGAAATCGACCCCACGCTGACCTTCCGCCGGTCCTGCCGCGAAGGCATCTGCGGATCTTGTGCCATGAACATCGACGGGATCAATACGCTGGCCTGCATCTATGGGCTGGACGAGGTGAAGGGCGATGTGGCGATCTATCCGTTGCCGCACATGCCGGTGGTCAAGGACCTTATCCCCGACCTGACCCATTTCTATGCCCAGCATGCCAGCATCATGCCCTGGCTTGAAACCAAGACCAACCGACCCGCCAAGGAATGGCGCCAGTCGATCGAAGACCGCAAGAAACTGGACGGGCTTTACGAATGCGTCATGTGCGCTTCGTGCAGCACATCCTGCCCAAGCTACTGGTGGAACTCTGACCGTTATCTTGGCCCGGCAGCATTGCTTCATGCTTACCGCTGGATCATCGACAGCCGGGATGAGGCGACGGGCGAACGGCTGGACGATCTGGAAGACCCGTTCAAGCTGTACCGCTGCCACACGATCATGAACTGCGCCAAGACCTGCCCCAAAGGGCTGAACCCGGCGAAGGCAATTGCCGAGATCAAGAAGATGATGGTGTCGCGGGTGGTGTGACCAGAAAGGCGGCCAGCCGCTTTTCAGCAGCCCCCGCCTGGTCCGCGCTGCTAAAGTGCGGCCAGGGCAAAGGAGCTTCCATGTACATTCCCACGCATTTCGACGAAACCGACCCGGCCCGGATCGCCGCCGTGATCGAAGCGGCGCCTCTGGCCTGCGTGGTCGCCCAAACCGCGCAGGGGTTGATCGCCAACCACATTCCGCTGCTGCGCGCCCCGGATGGCCGGCTGATCGGCCATGTGGCCTTGGCTAACGACATGCACAGGCTGGTGGCCGATGGTCAGGAGGTTCTGGCGATCTTCCGCGGCGACGATGCCTATGTTTCACCGAACTTCTATCCGACCAAGGCGGAACATCATCGCCATGTGCCAACCTGGAACTATCAGGCGGTCCACATGACCGGCACCATCACCTTCCAGCATGACAGTCACGCGAAGCGCGCCGCCGTCGGCCTGCTGACGCGCCTGCACGAACGCCGCCTGAACGGCGACGCTGCCTGGCGGATGGCCGACGCGCCGCCCGACTATCTGGACCAGATGCTGGCGAATATCGTGGCCTTCCAGATCAACGTCACCAAGACACTGGCCAAATCAAAACTCAGCCAGAACCGCGCGGACACCGACTTTCAGGGTGCCATCGACGGGCTTCGGGCAAGCGGGCATGGCGAAATGGCTAAGGACATGCAAAACCTTCGCCCCGGCAAGGGTTGAGGCCTGAATCCGCCTTTTACGCCACCGCCTTGCACCCGACCAAAGTCACTACGCCCCCAATGGAACAGCCATGCCCAAACCGATCCTCTACCACGTCCCGGTCTGCCCCTTCTCGCAGCGACTTGAAATCTTGCTGGCCCTCAAGGGCATGCGTGATACCGTCGAATTTCACGTTGTCGATATCACCAAGCCACGCGACCCCGCGTTGCTGGCCAAGACCCCGGGCAATACCGCCTTGCCGGTTCTGGAGTTGGAGGATGGGAGGATCCTGAACGAAAGCCTGATCATTCTGCGCTATTTCGATGAGCGTTTCGCGGAAAACACCATCGCCCGCACCGATCCCTACGAACGCGCGGTTGAGCGGCTTTTCATCAGCCGCGAAGGTGCCTTTGGCAACAATGGCTACCGCTTCGTCATGAACCGCGACCGCGAAAAGACGGGCGCCCTGCGTCACGCACTGCTGGCCGATTATCAATGGCTGAACGACATGCTGATGCAGCACAACCCCGGCGGCACCTTTCTGTTCGACCGGTTCGGGCTGGCTGAATGTGTCTACACGTCGCTGATGATGCGGTTCTGGTTCCTAGACTATTACGAAAGCTTCGAATTGCCGCAAACCAAGGGTTTCGCCCGTGTGGCCCGGTGGCGCGCCGCCTGTCTGGCGCATCCGGCGGCACAGCAGGTCACGCCCGAAGAGATCGTCAAGCTGTACTATGATTACGCTGTGGGTGCGGGTAATGGCGCATTGCTGCCGGGGCGCAGCCGGTCAAGCTTTGTTTTTGATCCCGACTGGCCGGGTCGCCCGATGCCACCGAAAGACAAGTATGACCGCATCGCCTCGGACGCCGAACTGGGGCTGGTCTGATCCGGCATGCCCGTCCTTCTGATCATCCTTGCGGCTTCGGTCTTTTTGTACCTTTGGCTTTCCCGGCGCGGCACTACCCTGACGCGCGCCTGTCGCTGGCGGCAGGACCGGGGGCTTGGCCCCACGGTCTGGCGCTGTGCTGCCTGCGGGGCGGTCACCGATCCGGGCGCGGGGACGGAACCGCGTGACTGTCTGCGCAATCCAGAATAGGCCGGTATGCGGGTTTGCGCCGAAGTGAAGGGCGGCAGGATCAGCCACGGCCATTTTATTCCCGCGACCACCGGCTTTGCGATGAACCCGGCGACGGCCGGCATGATGCGTTCTTGTTGGCGGTGCAGGCGGCACGGGCCTTGCGTCGGGGATCCGCAGGCAGGGCCAGACAATGCCAATCTGCATGAAACTGGATTGTCTGCCCCAAGGCAGGGGCCTCATTCCCCGCTCCCAAAAGTTGATTTTCGGTTAACAGAAAAAAATCAACCTATTGAAACTATATAACTTTTCACTTTGTCCGAGTTCGGACAACGCCCCTTGACCGCCCAACACCCCTCGGCAAGACTACCGCCAGAGGTGCCCGATGAAATCTGAACGCCCCGAAACGCTGCCCCCCGCCGATGCCGCCGCGCGCAAGGCGATCCCACCAGTGGTCTGCTATCCGATAGCGGGGTTGCCCGCCCCCGACATGGCGCTTTACCGGGCGGCGCGGGCCGGATTGGCCCCGGTGGAAACGCTGCTGATCCCCGCACGCGAAGCGCGCTGTTTCAAGGTTCCGGCGGGCCATTTCTTTCGCATACATTCGGTCGAAGGGCCGCAGGTCGGTGACCTGAACCTCTGGAATGCCGCCGACCTGTCAGAACGGTTCTTTTCCGGCAAGACGCGCGCGCTGCACGGCACGCATTTGTCCACTGGCGACCGGATGTGGTCGTCCTTGCCCTACCTGCGGCCAATGGCGACGATCACCCATGACACGCTCGACTGGTATGGGTTCGATGATTTCGGCGGGTCGGTCCATGACGTGATCGGCACGCGCTGCG
>CANJQT010000046.1 GCA_947476475.1 Paracoccaceae bacterium
CTTGAACCGGGGCCTGCGCTTTACGGCGCGTTGATGCGCGCCCTGGCGCAGACAATTGCCGACTGCGTGGCGCAAGGCTGATTGTTCCTCCTATACAACCTGCGCACCGGGGGACTAAATGATCCAGACCCATTTTGCAGAGCCCCGCCATGAGCCGCATTATCGACAACCGCCCTTGCCTTTTGGGTGAAGGCCCGCTCCGGCCTCGCGAACGCGGCCAGTTGTTCTGGTTCGATATTCTGGGGCGCCGGATGCTGACCGGCGACCGCAACCGGCTGCTATTTGCGTCAGAAACCAGGCTGTCGGTCATGTATCTGAAAACCCTTTGTGTCACCAGCACTCGGGCCGACCCTACGGACGCGGTTCTGGCCGCCGAACCGGCAAATGGCCGCGCCTTCGCTGCCGATGCCGGCCTAAGCGGCCTGACCGAATATCAGGTGATCCTGTGAGCCTGCCTGACATCCGCCCCTTCGGCGCCACCCGTGACGGGCAGCAGGTGGATCTGATCCGCCTTCGTGGTGGGGAACTGACGGTTGCCATCCTGACCCTTGGGGCAGCCCTGCAGGACCTGCGGCTGGCAGGCACGCCCTGGCCCCTGACGCTTGGCGCGCAGTCGGTCGCCGCCTACGAAGGGCCCTGCCGTTGGTTCGGCTCGGTCGCAGGTCCGGTTGCCAACCGGATTGCCGGGGCGCAGGCGATGATCGAGGGAAAGGTCTACCGGTTCGACGCAAACGAAAATGGCCGCACCACCCTGCATGGCGGCGCAACCGGCACCGATGCCCAGATCTGGACGCTGACCGATCAGACCGCCGACAGCGTAACGCTCACGCTCGATCTGCCTGACGGGATGGGTGGCTTTCCCGGCAACCGCCGGATCAGCGCCTGCTATCGCCTGACGGGCCCCGCGACGCTGCGGCTGACATTGACGGCCACCAGCGATCAGCCCACGCTGATGAACCTTGCCAACCATTCTTACTGGAACCTCGACGGCACAGACCACACCGGCGACCACAGGCTGCAAATCAGCGCCGATCACTACCTGCCCACCGACGCAGACGGCATTCCCCTGCCCCCGACCCCGGTGGCAGGCACCGATTTCGATCTGCGCGCCGCGCGACGGGTCGGCGACATCCCCCGGCTCGATCATAACTTCTGCCTCGCGCCCACCCCCGGCCCCTTGCGCCCGGTTGCCGGATTTTTTGGGAAGAAGGGCGTCAGCCTGACCCTGTCCACCACCGCACCGGGGCTGCAGGCGTATGACGGCGCAGGGTTGAACAGCCACCCTTTCCCCGGCCATATGGGCATACCCTACGGCCCGCACGCCGGGCTGGCGCTGGAACCGCAGCATTGGCCCGACGCAGCCGGACGCGCCGATTTTCCTACGATCCTGCTGCGCCCGGGCAAGGTCTACAGCCAGACCAGCGAATGGCATTTCAGCCGGACGGAAAGCGCTTGACCTCCGGCGATAGGTCAGTCTCTGCTGGGGCTCCAGAACGGACGGAAGCCGGATGACCGCAGCCACGCCAAACCCGACCCCCGCCCTGACCGAGATCTTTGCCAATCTCGCACAGGTGTTTGGCCTATCGCGTCCGGCGGGCCAGTGCTTTGCGGCCATCTGGCGGGCGGCCTCTCCGCCCTGCGCCGATGATCTGGTGGCAGAGTTGGGGCTCGCGCGCTCCAACGTCTCGACCGCGCTGAAAGAGCTGCGCGGCTGGAACCTGATCGGCGCGGCCCGCGCTCCGGGGGATCGCAAGGATTATTTCACCGCCCCGACCGACGCCTGGGATCTTTTGCGCCTGCTGGTTCTGGCCCGGCAAAGACACCTGATCGCCCCGCTGCTGGACCGGCTGATCACCGCAGAGGCCCAAGCCGCAGATTCCCGGCTGGCCGCTTTACACGAGGCGCTGGAACGGGCCGGCGCCGTCGTCGCCGACCTTGCCACCCTTGACGAGGCGGAGTTCGCAGCGCGACTGGGCGCTGCGGCGGAAGATGCTCCGCGTCCGAAGAAAAAGAAGAAGAAACGCTGACGGAAAGCGCCTGAAGCCCAACTCTGAAAGAGTTTTTCAAAAGACTCTTTCCAAGGATTTTTCTTGAAAATCCTTGCCATGCCTCCGGCGCTTACACCGCGCCCCAACCGCCGCCGCCCGGGGTCAGCATTTCAAACATCGCCCCCGCAGGCAGGTCGCGCTCGTCATTGCCCTCCAGCTCCTCGCAGCGCCCATCCGGCCAGAAAACCCGGTTCCGCCCCAGCGCCCCAGACCCGCCGCCTGCCCCCCCGAAGGGCGCGATCTTGCGCGATGATGACAAGGTGGTGACCGTCACCGGCTCCAGAAACCGCATCTGCCGCACCGCCCCATGCCCGCCGCGCCATTGGCCCGCGCCACCCGACCCATCGCGGATGCCGAACCGTTCCAGCCGCACCGGGAAGCGACGTTCCAGCACCTCGGGGTCGGTCATGCGGGTGTTGGTCATATGGCTTTGCACCGCATCGCAACCCGCAAACCCCGGCCCCGCCCCAGTGCCACCGGCAATCGTCTCGTAATTCTGAAAGCGTTCGTTACCCCAGACAAAGTTGTTCATCGTCCCCTGCCCTGCCGCCAACACGCCCAGCGCCCCGTAAAGCGCGTTGCAGGCGGCTTGGCTGACTTCAGTATTCCCGGCGATCACCGCCGCCGGATAGCGCGGGTTCAGCATCGTGCCTTCCGGCAGGATGATGGTCAGCGGCCTCAAGCAACCTTCGTTCAAAGGGATATCCTTGCCGACAAGGGTGCGGAACACATAAAGCACCACTGCCTTGGCTATGGCCTTCGGCGCATTGTAATTGCCCGCATGCTGGGGGCTTGTGCCGGTAAAATCCAACGTTGCCGCGCGCCGCCCGGGATCCACCGTCACGTTCACCCGGATCTCGGTACCGATATCCATCGGATAGGTGAAACTGCCATCCTTCAGACCGCCGATCACCGCGCGCACACATTCTTCGGCATTGGCCTGAACATGGCCCATATAGGCCTCGACTGTCGCCAACCCCATCCCCTCGACCGCGCGCAAAAGCTCCCTGCGTCCGGTCTCGTTGGCCGCCACCTGCGCCTTCAGGTCGGCAAGGTTCTGGGTCACATTCCGGCAGGGCCAGCGGCCTGACATCAGCAGCGCCCGCGCCTCCTCCTCACGCAATTTTCCATCTTCGACCAAGGGGAACAGGTCAATCAGCACGCCTTCCTCGCTGATATGGCGGCTGTCGGGCGGCGACGATCCCGGCGTGCGCCCGCCGATATCGGCATGATGCCCCCGCGATCCCAGCCAGAACCGCGCCAGCCCATCGACAAAGACTGGAGTGATAACGGTGACATCCGGCAAATGGGTGCCGCCGTCATAGGGACTGTTCAGCATAAAGGCCGAGCTGGGGCGCAAGCTACCACTCGTCTTGGCAATCACGGTGCGCACGGAATCCGACATCGACCCAAGATGCACCGGCACATGCGGGGCATTGGCAACCAGATCGCCCCTTTCGTCAAAGATCGCGCAGGAAAAGTCGAACCTTTCCTTGATATTGACCGACCACGAGGTGTTGGCCAGCGTCGCCCCCATCTGATCGGCGATCGACATGAAAAGGTTCGACATCACCTCAAGCCGCGCCGGGTCCACTTCGGTTCCGGCGGCGGCAGGGCGCACAGCGGCCCGGGTGCGGCGCAGAACCAGATTGCCGCGCCCATCCACCTCGGCCCGCCAGCCGGCTTCGACGATCGTGGTGCCGGTTGCTTCGGTGATGATTGCGGGGCCGGAAATCTGCGCGCCCGCCCCTAGAACTGCGCGGTCAAACACCGGGGCCGCGTGCGACACTCCGCCCGACCAGAAGCTGGTCTGGCCGACCGGACCCGCGGCCGCCCCAATCGGGGCCATTTCATCGGGCAACTCGCCCGCCTTGCCGATCGCCTCTGCGGCCAGCATATCAAAAAGGATCGCGCGGTCCGGCGAGGTGAAGCCAAAGCGTGCCTGATGGGCCGCCTCAAACCCTGCCCGCATGTCGGCGGCCGTGCCGTAAGGCACCTCCAACGTCTGGTGCGACCCGTCATAGCGCAGGTGGGCGCGCGCCTCAGTCCGGATATCCGCCGCTCCCACACCCTGCTCCGCCACCTCGCCAACCGCTTCGGCAGTGATCGTGGCCAGGGCAGCATCGGCACTTCCGTCGGCCAAGGGGGCCTCGTGCTGGCATTCCCGAAGCGCGCGGATTTCGGCCAACCCCATGCCATAGGCCGACAACACACCCGCGAACGGATGCAGAAAAATCTGTTCCATCCCCAGCGCATCGGCGACAAGGCAGGCGTGCTGCCCGCCCGCGCCCCCGAAACATTGCAGGGTATAGGCGGTCACATCATGGCCCCGCTCGACCGAGATCTTCTTGATCGCATTGGCCATGTTAGCCACGGCGATCTTCAGGAAATCCTCGGCCAAAGCCTCGGGCAGGCGCGGGGCCTGCCCGGTCTGCCGCGCGATGTCAGTCGCCAGATCTCCGAACCGCCGCCGCACCACCGCCAGATCCAGCGGCTGATCACCACTGGGGCCGAAGACGGCGGGGAACAGATCGGGCGCCAGCTTGCCCAGCAGCACATTGCAGTCCGTCACCGTCAGCGGGCCGCCCCGCCGATAGGCCGCCGGGCCTGGGTTGGCCCCCGCACTTTCCGGCCCCACCTGAAAACGCCCGTCGCGGAAGGAAAGGATCGAGCCGCCCCCGGCCGCCACTGTATGAATATCCATCATCGGCGCGCGCATCCGCACGCCTGCCACCTCGGTCTCAAAACTTCGTTCATAATGGCCCGCATAATGGCTAACATCAGTCGAGGTGCCGCCCATGTCGAACCCGATCAGCCGGTCATGACCTGCCGCCACCGCCGTGCGCACCATGCCGACAATCCCGCCCGCCGGGCCGGACAGGATCGCATCCTTGCCCTGAAAGCGGCCCGCATCCGTCAACCCGCCGTTCGACTGCATGAACATCAACCGCCCGCAGCCGCGCCCCAGATCCAGTGCACCCGCCACCTGATCGACATAGCGCCGCAGGATCGGCGACAGGTAAGCATCCACCACCGTCGTGTCGCCACGCCCGACCAGCCTGATCAGGCGGCTGACCTGATGGCTGACCGAGACCTGTGGAAAACCGATAGTGTGGGCCAAGGCGGCCAGTTGCACCTCGTGATCGGGGTTCAGCCAACCGTGCAAAAGCGCAATCGCCACCGCGCGGGTGCCCCCGTCAAAAGCCGCCTGCAACGCCGCCCGGCAGGCGGCCAGATCCAGCACGCGCACCACGCGGCCCTCGGCATCCAGCCGTTCCGGCACCTCGGTCACGGCATCATATAGCAGGTCGTGGCGGCGGATATTCAGATCGAACAGCCGTGGGCGGGTCTGATAGCCGATGCGCAACAGATCTCCGAACCCTTCGGTGATCATCAGCAAGACCCGTTCGCCCTTGCGCTCCAGCAGCGCGTTGGTGGCGACGGTCGTGCCCATCTTGACGGCACTTATTGCCCCTTGCGGGATCGGATCACCCGCCGACAGACCCAGAACCGCGCGGATACCTGCAACGGCGGCATCAGGATACCGTTCAGGGTTTTCCGACAAAAGCTTGTGGGTCAGAAGCCGCCCGTCCGGCGCGCGCGCCACGATGTCGGTAAAGGTGCCGCCCCGGTCGATCCAGAATTCCCAAGCCACCTGCCACCCCCATTGCCGTGCCCGCGATGTCGGGCCATCGACGGGCGAGTGTCAAGCCTTACGCCAGCCCGGTCTCATCCAGTTCGCGGGGCAGATGTGCCATGAATTCGGTGCCCGTCTCGTCGGTTTTTACCAGTTCCAGCCGCCCGCCATGACCCTTCACCAGTTCGGCGGCAATCGCCAGACCAAGGCCGGTTCCGCCTTTGCGCGCCCCACTCTGGAAGGGTTGGAACAGATGTTCCCGGGTGCGTTTTGGCAGGCCGGGGCCGGTGTCACCCACCCGGATCCACCAGCCGCCATCCTCTTCGCCGGCGCCGATCTCGATCGTGCCGGGATTGCCGGTGGCCTCGATCGCCTGCCGCGCATTGCGCGCAAGGTTCGACAGAACCCGGTAAAGCTGATCGCGGTCGGCGCGGATGGTCAGGCTGGGCGCAATGTCGGTGACGAACTCGACCAGCCCGTTACCTGCCAGCCGCTCACCCTCGATCATGTCCTCGACCAGCCCCCCCAGCATGAAGCGCGTCAGGGTCGGCGGCGGTTCTTCGGCCTTGCCGAAGGTCAGGGTCGATTCGCACAACGCCACGGCGCGGCTGATCGAATTGACCAGCTTTGGCGCCGCCCGCGCCACGCCGGGGTCTTTCGATGTCTCCATCCGGTCGGCCAGAAGCTGGGCCGTGGTCAGGATATTGCGCAAATCGTGACTGATCCGTGCCACCGCTCCACCAAGCTGCGCCAACCTCTCCTTCTGCTTCAAAGCCCCAGTCAGCTGCTTTTGCATCATCTGAAGCGCCACTTCCGCTTCGCGCAATTCAACCACACCCGATTGCGGCACGATGAAGCGCCGCGCATCTTCCGGCGCCTCGGCGTAAGCGGACATGTGGCTCACCACCCGCCGGATCGGCGTCACCAGCACCCGGCGCACGGCAAAGAACAACAGCCCCGCCGTCAGCACCGAAATCACCGCAGACAGGCCAAGGATCCGCACTCCGTAGTCGATCATCGCCATGCGCAGCGGCGCGGTGTCCATGGTGATCTCGATCAGCAGCCCCGCCTGTTTCACCGGGTCACCGATCACCCGGATAATGTGATTGTCCGGTTCCAGAATACAGTGGATCGCATCGCGGATCAACAACCAGGCGGGCGGATCGCGCATGTCATATGTCGTCTCAATCGGGGTCGGAATCGGCGAGGAAAGCACCAACTGGCGCACTTCATCGCGGCGTAACACAACGTTGTAGACTTCGGCATTGGCCAAAAGCTCTTCCTCGACGGTCTTGTCGATCATGTCGCCCGCCGCCAGCAGCGACAACGACGCGATCTGCGCACGTTCCAGTCTCGACTTGATGTAGTCCTGCCTGAAACGCGCTACCGACGGCACGAAGATCAGGATCTCGGCCAGCATGACGAAGATCATCGTCAAAAGCAGGAAGCGCCCAGAGAGCGTCTTGAGGAACATAAGGGGCCTTTCAGGGCCGAACGGATGACACCAGTGCAAAGTGCGCCGCAACAGAAGTCACCTTGCCCGGTCGCTTCGTCAAGGATAGCCATGGCACAGGTCCTGTGCAAAGGGCCGAAGCGCAAAAGGATCAGAAAAACGCTTTTGCGTTGGTTGACTTGGGGTGCAGAGGCGTCTATGGACCGGGCTTCGAATGATATGGCCTTCGAATCTCCGTGTGATGGGGGTTTGGGCCGACTGACCCGGAGTAAAAGCGATGAAACGCACCTTTCAACCGTCGAACCTCGTTCGCGCCCGCCGCCACGGCTTTCGCGCACGCATGGCTACCAAAGGCGGTCGCCGTGTGCTGAACGCCCGTCGCGCTCGCGGTCGCAAGGTTCTGTCGGCGTAAGGCCGCAATAGTCCGCTAAACGGCATGACACCGCCGGAGGCCCCCGTGCAAGCCCAACAGGGCAAAGCTGCGGACACGCCCCCGGCGGTTTCCGTTCGTCTGGAGGTTCTGGCCAAACGCGCCGACTTCCTGCGCGCAGCCCAGGCACGCCGCCAAGGCACGGCCGGCTTCCTGCTTCAGGCCCGCGCCCGCCGCGCCGACGAAGCCGGCGGTGACAGCAGCCTGATCCGCATCGGCTACACCTGTTCCAAGAAAGTCGGCAATTCGGTGATCCGCAACCGTGCCCGTCGGCGTCTGCGTGAACTGGCCCGCGCCATTCTTCCCCTGCACGGGCGTCAGGGCTGGGACTATGTTCTGGTGGGCCGCCCGGAAACCACCATCAGCCGCGATTTTGCGCAGATGCTGGGCGATCTGGAACGCGCCCTGCTGCAGATCCATTCAAAACCATGACCCCTCTCGCACACCTTCTGGCTCTGCCGGTCCGCATCTATCGTCTACTTTTTTCGCCCTGGGTCGGCCACGGCTGCCGCTATCAGCCAACCTGTTCTGCCTATGCGCTGGAGGCATTGGAACGCCATGGCGGCCTGAAAGGCGGCTATCTGGCCGCCCGTCGCATCTGCCGCTGCCATCCCTGGGGCGGGTCGGGCCACGACCCGGTGCCGAAAGACCGCGGATAGGGCAGAGGCGAGGGCCAGCCCTCACGCTCCCGGAGCATTTGGGCCAAGATGAAGCGGCGAAGGTCCGGTTTCTGATGAACAGGACCATAGAGCAGGATTGCGGCAAAGGCCTGCTTCTGCGATATCATCGCCATGCTTGACGAAGCCGATGACATCCATCCGCTGTTCCACGGCGCACCTTCCTCGACCGCGTTCAGGAAGCTGCGCAAGCGCATCGTGCATGCGGCGCGCGAGGCGATCGAAACCTACGGAATGATTGAACGCGGGGCCCGCTGGCTGGTCTGCCTTTCGGGCGGCAAGGACAGTTATACGCTTCTGGCCGTGCTGCACGAACTGAAATGGCGCGGTCTTCTGCCGGTCGATCTTCTGGCCTGCAATCTTGATCAGGGCCAGCCGGGCTTTCCGGCGACGGTTCTGCCGGAATTCCTGGCAAAAATGGGCGTGCCGCACCGGATTGAATACCGGGATACCTATTCGGTCGTGACCGCAAAGATCGCACCCGGCGGCACCATGTGTTCGCTCTGCTCGCGTCTTCGGCGCGGCAATCTTTACCGGATCGCGCGCGAAGAGGGCTGTTCGGCGGTAGTTCTAGGCCATCACCGCGACGATATTCTTGAAACCTTCGTGATGAACCTGTTCCATGGCGGGCGGCTTGCCACCATGCCACCGAAGTTGCTGAACGAAGACGGCGATCTGTTCGTTTATCGCCCGCTGGCCTTTGTGGCCGAAGCCGATTGCGAACAGTTTGCCAAGGCAATGAACTACCCGATCATTCCGTGCGATCTGTGCGGCTCGCAAGAGGGATTGCAGCGCCAGCAGGTCAAGGCGATCCTTGATGACTGGGAAGCGCGCACCCCCGGTCGCCGTCAGGTGATGTTCCGCGCGCTGACGAATACCCGCCCCTCCCACCTTCTGGATCCGGCGCTGTTCGATTTTTCCGGGCTTGTCCGCGCGTCGGCCCCGAAAGGAACAGAAAGTGAAAATCCGCCCGATATTCGTGGTCTGGATTAACCGACTGGTCATCTGACTGCGCCTAATCTGGCTTTGGACCACCGGTTGGCCCGACAGCAGAAGGCCAGCATGGATGGAGCAAAGGTTCTTCCACATCCGCCCCTTTCTTCGCGGGATCAGGGTATTCCTTGTTCGGCCCGAAATCTGGGGTCTGGCTTCCTCGCTGACGCTGGCTTACGTCTGGTTCGGCTGGCGGGGGCTGGTCGTTGCAAGCCTTTCCGGCATCTATTTCGCAATGATGCACCGCGGCACCGGCGCCGCAGTGACGCAAGGGGCCTTTCCCGCTTTTGCCCGCGATGCGCTGACGGGTCTGCCATTGCGCCCCACAGTGGAAGCCGCGCTGGACACGATCCTTGGCCATATGGCCGAATCCGGGAAATCCACGGCCTGTCTGGTTGTGTGCCTTGACGATCCGCAGTCCATTGTCGAACGGTTCGGTCAGGCCGCGCACGATCAGGCCCTGCGCCGGATGGCGGAACGGATCAGCGTTGCCTTGCGGCAGCAAGACATCCTCGCGCGGCTGGAAGGCGACCGGTTTGCCGTGGCGCTTGGCCCGGTCAGGCGCGCGGATCTGGAAACCGTCGTTCAGATTGCCGGGCGCTTGCAGGAAGCGGTTCAAGAACCGCTGTCCGTCGATGCGATGACCATCTACGCCTCGTGTTCCGTCGGATTCTGCCTGCCATCGCGCGCGCCAGACGTGACGGGGACCGCCCTTCTGGCCGCGGCTGAACTGGCGACGGATGATGCCTGGCGCAACGGCCCTTCTGCCATTCGTGCCTACTCGCCGGAAATGGCCGCTGCGGTCAGTTGCCGTCAAAGCCTGCGCGACGAGATAGAGGCCGCTTTCGAAACCGGCCAGATCGTCGCCTATTTTCAGCCGCAGCTTTCAACTGATACTGGCGAAGTGACCGGGTTCGAAGCCCTTGCCCGCTGGAAACACCCAGAACGCGGCGTCCTTTCGCCGGCCGAATTCCTGCCGGCGATTCAGTCCGGTGGACTGGCCGCCCGGCTGGGCGAAGTCATGCTGTTTCAATCCCTGAATGCGCTGCGAACCTGGTCGCGGGCAGGATACGAAATTGGCCATGTGGCCGTGAACTTTTCGAAGGATGAATTGCGCAATCCCCGCCTTGTCGAAAAGTTGCGCTGGGAACTGGATCGGTTCGACTTGTCGCCAGACCGGCTGACAGTTGAAATACTGGAAAGTGTGGTTGCGGAAACCGCCAATGACATGATCGTGCGCAACATCGCGGCGCTTGCAGCACTGGGGTGCGTCATAGATCTGGATGATTTCGGCACCGGACATGCGTCAATCACCTCGATCCGGCGCTTTGCCGTCAAGCGGATCAAGATTGACAGGTCATTCGTGACCAAGGTCGATTGCGACCCGGCGCAGCAGAAAATGATCATGGCGATCCTTTCTATGGCCGAACGGCTGGGGTTGCAGACTTTGGCCGAAGGCGTGGAGACTGCGGCGGAACATGCGATGCTGGCCCAGTTGGGCTGCGATCAGGTTCAGGGCTATGTCATCGCCCGCCCGCTGCCGTTTGAAGAAACCATTGTCTGGCTGGAACGTCAGAAGGCGAAAATCCGGCAGCCCCCGCGCCTTGGCAGGAAGATCGGCTGAAGCCTTCCCCGGTTTCCCCCCTTCGAATCGCGGCCGCATGATCGTGTCAGGCGCACTTTCATTGCCATATGCCCCTACGCCATCGGCGGCCGTCCTGAATCCGCTTGACCTTTGCTCGCCCCTTCTGTTGAACCACGCTGATCTTGGCTTCGACGGGTGGTGGGTCCTTATGGACGATCAAAACAAGAATCTTATTCTGGCAACGGTGCTTTCGGCCCTGGTGATCCTGGTCTGGACGGTCTTCTTTTCGCCGCCCCCTGCACCGCCTGCGGACCTGACGCCGCCCGCCGCGACAGTTGGTCAGGCGCAAGCGCCGGCCCCCACCACGACTACGGCCACGGCCACCCCGGTGGCCACCCCCGACCTGACCGCCGCCACTGCGCCGCGGCTGGAAATCGACACCCCACGCCTTGCCGGGTCGGTGTCGCTTCTCGGTGGCGCGCTCGACGATCTGCTGCTGAAAGACTACCGGGAAACGCTGGACCCGAAGTCCACCAACGTCCGCCTTTTCAGCCACGAGGGTGTCGCCGACACCACCGGTGCCAAACCCTATTACGCCAACTATGGCTGGATTGCCGGGGCGGGGCTGGATGCGAATTCCCTGCCCGGCGCACAAACCCTGTGGTCCGTCGAAAGCGGCGCGAAGCTGACCCCCGAAAGCCCGGTGACCCTCGTCTGGGACAACGGCGCAGGCCTGACCTTCCGCCGCACCATCTCGGTCGATGCCAATTATATGTTCACCGTCACCCAGTCGGTCGAAAACCACGGCACCGCTTCAGTGAAACTCTCGCCCTACGGTCTGGTCCTGCGTCAGGGCGCACCGGGCGGCTACCAGACCTATGTCCTGCACGAAGGTTCGATCGGCATGGCCGACGGGCAATTGCATGACGTGACCTTCAAGAAACTCACCAAGCTGGACGTGGACCCGACCGAAGGCCCCGCCGATATCGTCGATGTGGCCACCAATGGCTGGATCGGCCTGACCGACAAGTACTGGATGACGACGCTGGTACCGCAACCGGGCCAGCCCTTCCGGATGATCGCAAAATACATCCCCGAGGGTGATTACTACGTCACCACCGCCCGCATGCCCGAGGTCGAGGTTGCGGCCGGAGCCAATGCAGAAGCCACCAACATGCTGTTCGCCGGCGCCAAGGAATGGGAAACGATCAAGACCTATCAAGAAACGCTCAAGATCGACCGGTTCGAGGATTCCATTGACTGGGGCTGGTTCTTCTTCCTGACCAAGCCGATCTTCCGCGTGCTGCACTGGTTGCACGGCGGGATCGGCAACATGGGTCTGGCGATCATCGCCCTGACCTTCCTGCTGAAATCCCTGCTCTTCCCGCTGGCGCGCAAGTCCTACATTTCCATGGCGAAAATGAAGGAACTTCAGCCAGAAATGGAAAAACTGAAGGAACAATCCGGCGACGACCGTGCCAAGTTGCAGCAAGGAATGATGGCGCTCTACAAGAAGGAAAAGGTCAACCCGGCTTCGGGCTGCCTGCCAATCCTGTTGCAGATCCCGATCTTCTATTCGCTTTACAAGGTGATCTACGTCACGCTGGAACTGCGTCACGCTCCCTTCTTTGGCTGGATTCAGGATCTGTCCGCCCCCGACCCGTCATCGATCATCAACCTGTTCGGCCTTTTGCCCTGGGCGGCACCTGATCAGGGATCGCTGTTTGCGATCGTGTCGCTTGGCGTCCTGCCCATTCTTTTGGGCATCTCGATGTGGTTCCAGCAGCGGCTGAACCCCGCTCCAGCCGACCCCGCGCAGGCAGCGATCTTTGCCTGGATGCCTTGGGTATTCATGTTCATGCTTGGCTCATTCGCCTCGGGACTCGTGCTCTACTGGATCACCAACAACACGATCACCTTCGTTCAGCAGTACACAATCATGTCGCTGCACGGCAAACGGCCCGACGTGTTTGGCAACATCCGCAGACCGGCCAAGGCGCAGAAACCGGCCGCGAAATGACAGGGTCGGTTGCCAGCATCCAGCGCCATCCGCTGAAATCGCACGGGCGCGAAGAGTTGGCATCGGGGCGCCTGACCGCCGGTGAGGGCCTGCCATGGGACCGTCGCTGGGCCGTCGCCCACGATGCGGCAAAGATCACCGAGGGCGAATGGGCGGATTGCGCCAATTTTTCGCGGGGATCCAAGGCACCAAGGCTGATGGCCATCAATGCGCGCCTTGATGAAGCCGCGCGAAGCCTGACCCTGACGCACCCTGACCGCCCCGCCATCACATTCCACCCGGATCTGGCTGATGATCAGGCCCGCTTTCTGGACTGGGTCATGCCGCTGTGTCCAGCCGACCGCGCCCTGCCGCAACGTATCTATTCCGCCCCCGTTCGCGGGATGACCGATACGGATTACCCATCCGTATCCCTGATCAACATGGCCTCGAACCGGACACTCGGCCAGCAGATGGGCATCGACCTGTCTGCCCTGCGCTGGCGCGCGAATTTCTGGGTCGAAGGTTGGGACGCATTTGCCGAACGCACGATGATTGGCCGCAGACTGCGCTTGGGCGATGCGGTTCTGGAAGTGACCGAACCAAAGGTGCGTTGCCTTGCCACTACGGCCAACCCCGCGACGGGCATGCGCGATGCCGATACGCTTGCCGCCCTGCGCACCCGCTTTGGTGATCAGGATTTCGGGATCTATGCGAAAGTGATCGCAGGCGGCGAAGTCCGCACAGGCGACCGGGTCGAGGTGCTGGCATGACCACACAACCCTTCCCTTTTGCCCCCGAGCCCACCGCAGGGGAACGCGAAGCCGGCCGTTTGATGTTCACCGGCCCGATCGACTTCGTCAAAGGCGTCGTGGCGATGGACGGGCTACCACCGCCCGACCGGCTGGAAGTATGCTTCGCAGGCCGTTCGAACGTCGGGAAATCCAGCCTGATCAATGCGCTGACCGGGCGCAAGAACCTTGCCCGCGCTTCCAACACCCCCGGCCGCACCCAGGAAATCAACTATTTTACTGCGGGGGACAGCCGCTATCTGGTCGACCTGCCCGGCTACGGCTTTGCCGAGGCCCCGAAAGCCATTGTCGAAAAGTGGCAGCGCCTGCTCAAGGCCTACCTTGCAGGCCGCCAGACGCTGCGCCGCGCCTTCGTCCTGATTGACACCCGCCACGGGATCAAGGCGGTAGACGAGGAAATCCTGACGCTTCTCGACCGGTCCGCCGTGACCTTTCAGGTGGTTCTGACCAAGGCCGACAAAGTAAAAACATCCGACCACGCAGCAATCGTCACGCAGGTTCGCGCGGCCCTGCAAAAGCACCCGGCGGCTTATCCGGAAATCATCATGACCTCGTCCGAAAAAGGCGACGGCATCGAAACCTTGCGTGCAATCATCGCTTCGCTGGTGTGACCGCAAAGGATTTTTCGACCTCACACATGCTGGCCGGCATTCACCTCGATCTCGGTCCCGGTCACATAGCTTGACTGATCCGAGCAGAGGAACCAGATCACGTCCGCCACTTCCGACGGCTGCCCAAGCCGCCTGAGCGGCAATACTTCGACAATCTTCTCGGTCCCTGGCGACAGGATAGAGGTTTCCACTTCCCCCGGTGCAATCGCATTGACCCGAACACCAAGCGGGCCAAAATCATGCGCCATTTCCCGCGTCAGCGCCTTCAGCGCCGCCTTCGATGTCGCATAGGCCGCACCCGCGAACGGATGCACGCGGCTTCCGGCGATCGAGGTCACATTCACCACCGCCCCTTTCGCCGCCGAAAGCTCATCCTTCAATCCGCGCGCCAGAACGACACTCGCGAAGAAATTCACATGGAACACCTGCCCCCATGTCCGCAGGTCAGTCTCAAGCGTGTTCAGCCGCCCGCCTCCCGGCGCTTTCGGTGAAATCCCGGCATTGTTGACCAGCGCATGCAACTTGCCGCCCAGCTTTTCGCGGATCCCCTCGATGGCCTCGATCGTCTTGTTCGGGTCGGCCAGATCGATCTGAATATGATTCTCCTCGCCCCCCGGCCACGGGCAGCGCGCATCGAACGGATGGCGCGAACAGGTCAGCACCCGCCACCCCTCGCGGCCAAACCGCTTGACGGTCGCATGCCCGATCCCCCGGCTTGCTCCGGTCAGCAGCATCGTCTTGCGCTCTTCGGTCATCTTGAAACCTCACTGTTGCCGGGAACCTAAGCCATTTCGCCCGATAGGCAAGGCACGCCCTTGGCAGACCCTCACAAGAGGGCTAACAAAAGCACCAAATCATGAGGCGCCGATGAGAAAGCAGACCATGGATCGTGACTGGATCGCCACCGCCCGGACCCTGTCCGAGGCCCTTCCCTATCTTCAGCGCTTCACAGGTGCGGTCGTCGTGGTGAAGTTCGGCGGCAACGCCATGGGCGACGAACAGGCGATGGCCGAATTCGCCCGCGATGTCGTGCTGATGCGTCAGGTGGGTGTCAACCCGGTGGTGGTCCACGGTGGTGGCCCGATGATCAACGAAATGCTGACCAAGCTTGGCATCAAGTCGGAATTCGTGCGCGGCAAACGGGTAACCGACAAGGCCACGGTCGAAGTGGTGGAAATGATCCTCTCCGGCCTTGTGAACAAGCGCATCGTTCAGGCGATCAATGATCAGGGCGGCCGCGCCGTCGGCATCTCCGGCAAGGATGACGATCTGATGGTCTGCGAACCCGATGACCCGGAACTGGGCTTCGTCGGTCGTCCCGTCGAAATGAACGTGCAGGTGCTGCGCGATCTTTACGCAGCAGGCATCATTCCTGTGGTGGCCCCGGTGGCCACCGGCCGCAACGACAATGAAACCTTCAACGTCAACGGTGATACCGCCGCCGGCGCCATCGCAGGCGCCCTGCAGGCCGACCGATTGCTGCTTCTGACCGACGTGGCTGGCGTAAAGAACGCAGCCGGCGAGGTGATGACCCAGATCACTCCCGAAGAGGTCCGCCGCATGATTGCCGAAGGCGTGATCGCCGGCGGCATGATCCCCAAGACCGAAACCGCGCTGATGGCGCTGGATCAGGGCGTACGCGCGGTGACAATCATGGATGGCCGCACCCCCAACGCCTGCCTTCTGGAACTGTTCACCGAACATGGCGCGGGCAGCCAGATCCGCTCGACCGAACCCCGCGTCAAACCGCGCATCCGGTGAGCCGCCTCGCACACCTCGAAAACCTCGCCCGCCCCCATCATCTGGAGGTGTTTGGCGCCTTTCACCTCACCCCGGAAGACGGGCTTTCCCCCGATCTGCAGACCCTGATTCTTCTTGGCCCTTCCGAACCGGGCTATTGGCCCCATCTGACCGCCCAGCCCGAGTGGCAGGATGCGGCACCCGACCCGGTCGACCGCTGGTCACGTCGGGTGATCGGGCGCCTCGCCTGTGATGTCGGTGGCAAGGCCTGTTTCCCCTTCGGCGGCCCCCCCCATCACCCATTCTACCGATGGGCGCTGCGGTCTGGCCGGGCCTGGGCCTCGCCCGTCACCTTGCTTGTCCATGACCGCGCCGGGCTGCTTGTATCCTACCGCGGGGCGATTGCGCTGCGCGACAAGATCGACCTGCCGGCCCCGCCGCCAAAGCCCTGCGACACTTGTGCAGATCAGCCCTGCCGTACCGCCTGCCCGGCATCCGCCCTCGCCGCATCCGGCTATGACCTCGACGCCTGCCACGGTTTTCTTGACCAACCGCAAGGCAATGATTGTCTTTCTTCAGGCTGTATCGCTCGTCGCGCTTGCCCCCTGTCACTTGCCTATGGCAGGTTGCCAATACACTCCGGCTATCACATGAGGCATTTTCACAGATGATACCCACCGGCCACCGCCGCCTGATCCTCACCCGCCACGCAAAATCAGCCTGGGACGATCCGGCGATGACCGATCATGAAAGGCCCCTCAACCGGCGCGGCCTGCGCTCCGCGCTCGAACTCGGGGAATGGTTGGGCTCGCGCGGCTATGAACCCGATCAGGTGCTTTGCTCCTCCGCGACGCGAACCCGCGAAACCTGGGCAACCGTTGCCGTCGCGCCGCTTGAGGTGACGCCCAAGGTCGATTTCCTCGAAGCTCTCTATCACGCATCACCCGACGTCATGCTGAAACTGCTGTGCAAAGCCACAGGCGAAACGGTGATGATGATCGGCCACAACCCGGGAATCGCCGAATTCGCCGCCATGCTGGTGGCGCGCCCGCCAAGCCATCCCGACTTCGGCCGCTATCCGACGGCCGCCACACTGGTCGTCGATTTTCAGATCGACAACTGGAAAGACCTGAAGCCCGGAACCGGAAGTGTCCTCGACTTCTTCATCCCCTCAGGGCGCGACTGAACCCGCCGCCACCTTCATCTTCTGTCTGAAAATATCCACGGGGGAGTGTGAGGGGGCAGTCAGCCCCCTGATCTTTGCGGCCTGCGCTGCGACAGGTGTCAATGACCCAGAATCTGGCTCAAGAACAACTTCGTGCGGTCAGACTGCGGATTGTTGAAGAACTCCTTGGGCGCGTTCTGCTCAACGATCTGGCCTTGGTCCATGAAAATCACGCGGTTGGCCACCGCCTGCGCAAAGCCCATCTCGTGGGTCACACAGATCATTGTCATGCCTTCTTCGGCCAGCTGGATCATCGTATCCAGCACTTCCTTGATCATTTCGGGGTCAAGCGCCGATGTCGGCTCATCAAACAGCATGATGCGCGGCTTCATGCACAAGGACCGTGCAATCGCCACCCGCTGCTGCTGCCCGCCCGACAATTGGCCGGGATACTTGTGCGCCTGCTCGGGGATTTTCACCTTGGACAGGAAATGCATCGCCGTTTCCTCGGCTTCCTTCTTCGGCACCTTGCGCACCCAGATCGGCGCCAGCGTGCAGTTTTCAAGAATCGTCAGATGCGGGAACAGATTGAAATGCTGGAACACCATCCCCACTTCCGACCGCACCTTGTCGATGTTCTTTAGGTCAGAGGTCAGTTCCGTCCCATCCACCACGATCTGACCCTGCTGATGTTCCTCCAGCCGGTTGACGCACCGGATCAGCGTCGATTTTCCCGATCCAGACGGGCCGCAGATCACGATCCGCTCGCCCTTCAGCACCGTCATGTTGATGTCGCGCAGAACATGGAATGCGCCGTACCATTTGTTCATGCCAGTGATCTGGATCGCGACCTCGTCGCTGATCTTCATATGGCTCGTGTCGACCTTGCGTGCGATAGCTTCAGACATCGAAGTTACTCCTTAGCGGTGATCGGTCTTCAGCTTATGTTCAAGGTACATCGAGTACCGCGATATGCTGAAGCAGCAGAGGAAAAAGATCGCGCCGACGAAAATGTAGGGCTCCCAGTAGATGCCCTTCCAGTCGATGTCGGCACGCACGATAGAGGTGATCCCGCGTAGCGGTTCGGCTAGGCCCACGAACGTCACCAATGTCGTATCCTTGAACAGGCCGATAAAGGTGGTGACGATCCCGGGGATGGATATTTTCAGCGCCTGCGGCATGGTGATCAGCCGCTGCGCCTGCCAATAGTCCAGCCCCAGCGCATCCGCCGCTTCAAACTGGCCACGCGGCAAGGCCGCAAGCCCGCCACGGATCACTTCGGCGATATAGGCTGCCGAAAACACCGTGACCAGGATCACAACCCGCAGGATCAGATCGAAATTCGTCCGCGGCGGCAGGAAGTATTGCAGCAGCAAGGAAGCGGTGAACAGCATGGTGATCAGCGGCACGCCGCGCACGAATTCGATGATCGTCACCGAAAGCGTCTTGATCAACAGCATGTCCGACCGCCGCCCCAAAGCCAGCAGAATGCCGATCGGAAGTGCGGCCGAAATCGAACTGACGCCAATCACAAAGGCCAGAAGGAACCCGCCGAACTGATCGGAATCAAGCGCCTCAAGTCCGATGGGCATCAGGGTGTAGAGTGCGGTCGAAACACTCGACTGCAGCGCCAGCCACCACACACAGGCCGCCACGAACCCCATCGCGCTTGCCATCACCACACCAAAGCGCGGCTGCAAGACCACATAGACCACGGCAAGAACCGCCAGCCCCAGCATCGTCAGCACCGGCCCCCAGACTGACCCGCCCCACAGCAGGAACTGTGCCAGCGCCGGATAAATCAGGGTAAACCACAGCAACTTGCGCGGCGCGATCAAGACCAACGCCACAAAGCCCGCCATCATCATCATGATCAGGGCAATGTGCAGCAGGTCATTGTCCAGCGCCCACAGTGACAAAAGCAGGAACAAAGCCACGCCCGCCAGGATCACCAGATTATTGCGCCGATCACCAAAAAACAGGGCCGGAGCCAAGGCCACGAACAAAAGCCCGAAACTCAGGATCGGTCGCCAATACATCTCCGGCGGATAAAAGCCGAAAATGAACTGATGCCAGCGTTCGCGGATCATCGCCCAACAGGCGCCAGTCGCGTCAGGCCCATAAGCGTCGGCGATAATCTGGCGACACTCGCCCAGCGAATTCGCTTTCCAGACGCCATGCAGCCACCATGGCAGCGACAGCTTGACCAGATAAAACAGGCTGACCAACGCAAGCACGGTCAGGATCGTGTTCAGCGGTCCGGAAAACAGGTTCTCGCGCACCCACTTGACCACGCCACGCTCTGACAGCGGTGGCTCCTGCGGGGCAACCATCTCTGTGCGCACGAAAGAGGCTTCGGTGTTTGCCATTTCAGCGCTCCTTCAGTTTGACGGAATGGTTGTAGATGTTCATCACGAACGAAATGAGCAGGCTGATCAGCAGATAAATCAGCATCATCAGCAACATGCACTCCAACTCGCGCCCGGTCTGGTTGAGCGTGATGCCGCCAAGCGTGCCGCGCAGGTCAAGATAGCTGACACCAATTCCAAGCGAGGTATCCTTGGTCAGGCTCAGGAACTGCGAAATCAACGGCGGAATGATCACCCGCAAAGCCTGCGGCAGGATCACCAGCCGCATGGTCCGGCCGGGGCGCAGGCCAAGCGCGAAAGCGGCCTCGCTTTGCCCGTTGGAAATGGCGATGATGCCCGACCGCACGGTTTCGGCGATCACCGCGCCATAGTAAAGCACCAGCGCGAGCAGCAGCGCCGTGAAGGAATGCGCAACATTCAGGCCGCCCTTGAAGTTGAAGCCCTTGAGTTCCGGATATTCCAGATGGAAACCCAACGCCCACAAAAAAAAGATCGACGGCGCGAACAGGATCAGCAGACTTTTCCACCAGATGGTGGGCCTGTCCCCGGTAGCCTCCTGAACGGCCCGCGCATGGCGCGCCACCCGCCGGTTGGCATAGATCGACGCACCGATCAGCGCGAAAAGCGCCACAACCGTCAGGTTCGCGGTGGCAAAGCCAAGGTTCACATAACCCAGCGGATGCTCGACCAGCGGCATCGGGATGTTGGTGCCCCGGTTGGTCACCGCCACGCTGTCCATGAACATCATCGATGCCTTGGGCAACTCGCCCGCGGCGATCATCTCATCGGTTACCTTGAAATCCTTGGGCGCCGGCGCGATCTCTGAAAAGATCACGAAAACCATGATGATCCACAAAAGCAGCGGCACGTTGCGGAACATCTCGATGTAAACCGTCATCAGACGGGACACGAGCCAGTTCTTCGAAAGGCGCAGAACGCCGATAAAAACCCCAAGGATCGTCGAAAAAATACAGCCCAGAAAGGCCACCGCCAGCGTGTTCAGCAGCCCAACCATCGCCGCGCGCCCATGGGTGCTGTCGTTGGTATAGGGGATCAGCTGCTGGTCGAGATCGTAACCGGCCCGGTTCCACAGGAAGCTGAAATTGATGTCCTTGTCCTTTGCGGCAAGGTTCTGAATCGTATTGTCCGCAAGCCAGCCCACGAACAATACCGCCAGCAACAGCACGATGACCTGGATGGTTATCGAGCGGTAGCGCGTATCGTAGATGAGCATGCTCGGCCGAAAGGATGCTTTCGGTGCGTCGGCGACATATGCCATGAAATCCCCCCTGCGCCGATCCGCACCCCGAATTTTTCTCGGGGGTTATGGGGTCTGTTGCCCCGACGGATCGCCACTTTGATTCCGGTAGAAAAAGGGCGCGCCAACCGGGCGCGCCCCGCTCAAAAGTGGGATCAGCGCACCGGCGGTGCGTACTGAAGGCCGCCCTTGCTCCACAGTTCGTTCAGGCCGCGGGCCAGACCGATCGGAGTGGATTCACCGATGTTGGCAGCGAAGATCTCGCCATAGTTGCCAACTGCCTTGATGGCGTTGTGCGCCCAGGCATTGTCTACGCCCATCATGGCGCCGGTTTCACCTTCGACGCCAAGCAGGCGGCGCACTTCCGGGTCGGTCGAAGAAGCTGCGATTTCGTCCACATTCGCCTGGGTGATGCCTTTTTCTTCAGCAATCAGCAGCGCGTAGTAGGTCCAGCGCACAATGTCGCCCCAATTGTTGTCGCCATGGCGAACGACCGGGCCAAGCGGCTCTTTCGAGATGATTTCCGGCAGGATGATGTGGTTTGCCGGATCCGGCATGGTGGCGCGCGAAGCGGCAAGGCCCGACGCGTCGGTGGTGAAGGCGTCGCAGGCACCGGCCAGGTACTGGCGCTGTGCTTCGGCGTCGTCGGCCACGGTGACAGGCGTGTAGGTGATGTTGTTGAACTTGAAGAAGTCCGCCAGGTTCAATTCCGTCGTGGTGCCGGTCTGAATGCAAACCGTTGCGCCGTCCAGTTCCTTGGCCGAAGTCACGCCCAGGTCTTTCTTCACCATGAAGCCCTGGCCGTCATAGTAGTTCACGGCAACAAAATCGAGCTTCAGGTCATTGTCGCGCGAGAAGGTCCAGGTCGAGTTGCGGACCAGCAGATCGACTTCACCCGACGCAAGGGCGGTGAAACGGGTCTCACCAGTGGTCGGCACGAACTTGACCTTGGTCGCATCGCCAAGCACCGCAGCGGCGACAGCGCGGCACAGTGCCACGTCAAAGCCCTGCCATTCACCATTTGCGTCCGGCGCGCCGAAGCCTGTCAGGCCAGTGTTCGAACCGCAGATCAGCTCGCCGCGTGCTTTCACATCATCCAGTGTACCGGCCGACGCGAACCCAGCCACAAGGGCCGAAGCTGCGAGCGTGCCGAGGAATACAGATTTCGTCATCTTTACCTCTTCCTGAGTTGCCGCCCGGGATGGGCGGTCTGATATCGCCAGTTTGCCTGACAAGTTTTTTGGGGTTCCCCAGTGGGCGCAGTTTTGACAGATGACCCCATTGCGTCAAGAACGCATTCCGCCATTTAGGCCTGAACGGTTGTTTTCTTCATGGTCAGAAAGAATTCGTCGCCTAGCTGCCAGTGGGACGAAACTTTATTCCCTGTCAGGGGTCGAAATCGCCCAGAAGTAACAAGCGCGCAGAAAGTCTTCCCGCTTTCTTTCCGCTATTGCGGACGCTTCTTCGTCTTCGCCCCATTCACGAGACTGCCAGTCTTCATCGAATCGGGACAGAGTCCACAGCGTTTCTGGCAGAAACTCGCCACTGGTCATGGCCAGCCCAAGAACAAGCGACCCGCTCAGGCTGACCAGATCGTAAAGCGCCGTCAGTTGAAAATTGTCGCAGGCATGGACCTGCGCAGACAGGCGCCGGACGCTGTCTGCCGGCTGATCAATCGGTGCCACGCCCGATGTCACGTTCAGTGGCGCTTCAAACCTTCTGGCCGCCCAGTCCAGCATCGGATCCCAGGCTGCAGCCTGCGCCGCCACCATTTCGGCCCGGCCGACAGCCCGGTAACACAACAGGTCAGACGCCCCATAAGCCGCAATCAGATCCGCCACCTCGTCGAACTGCGGGGCAACCTTGTCGATGGCCGCGTTGGCGGCGCGCGTCACCGGCATCTTGCGCGGATCAATATCTTTGTCGACGGCGCGCCATTCATCAGCAATGGCCTCCGCCATCGCGCGCGTTGGCACCACCATCAACGCCTTTGCCGGCGTCCGCACCGGACGCGCATCCAGCTGAATTCCAAAACCGCCGTCCAGCGTCTGAACGCTGACCTCTTTCCAGAACCGCTTGGCTTTCCAGGCGCTCATGCCTCGCTCCACATCTGATCCAGTGCGGGAACCAGTGCCGCGAACCTATCTATGATGCGCCCGGCCCCGGCACTCTGCAAATCGGCAACCGGATGATAGCCCCAGCTGACCCCAAGCGTCGCCACTCCGGCAGCGCTGCCCATTTCCATGTCAAAACTCGTATCGCCGATCATCACAGCCATCGACGGATCCACCCCGGTCTCGGCAAGCGCCGCCAACACCATCGACGGATGCGGCTTTGACGGATGATCGTCGGCCACCTGACAGGTCGCAAACGCCCCCTGCAGCGCATGCGCGGCCAGAATATGATCCAGACCGCGCCGCGATTTTCCGGTCGCCACGCCCAAAACCACATCCGGCCGCGCCGCAAGCGCCGTCAGAACCGCCCGCGCACCGGGAAACAGCGGCGACATGCTTTTGGCCCGCATCACCCCGAACGAACTCTTGTAAGCCTCGACGACCGCAGTCTGCATCTCGGCCCCGGCCTCCGGCATCAGCCGCGCCACCGCCTCGGCCAGCGACAGGCCGACAATCGACAAGACCTCGGCGCGCGGCGGCAGCATCTGGCCGGTCACGGCAAAGGCATGGGCCATCGCGGCATGGATATGATCCTGACTATCGACCAAAGTGCCGTCCACATCGAACAGCACAAGCTTGCGCAATCCCGTCATTCGATGTCCTGGAACGGGTCCGCCGGAACATCCCCTTCGTTCCACCCCACCGATTTCCAGGTGCGCTTCATATGCTCGGGCAAAGGCGCGGTCAGGGTGATGCGCTTTTTGGTGATCGGATGATCGAACGAGATGGATCGCGCGTGCAGATGCAGCTTGCGGCTGATGTCGCCCCCCAGTTGCGACCCCCAGCCATCGCCCGCGTTTTCCTGACCCGAGCCGCCATACTTGCCGTCGCCCACGATCGGATGGCCAATTTCGGCCATATGGGCGCGCAGCTGATGGGTGCGCCCGGTGATCGGTGCCAGCGCCACCCAGCAGGCGCGGCTGCCCAACTGGTCCAGTACCGCATAATCGGTGGTGGCGCGCTTGGCCCCCTCGGTCTGATCGATCTTGGACGGATGGATGGCGATCATCTTTTCGCCCTCGCCGCCACCACCACGCCCGGGGGCTTTGACCAGACCAAAGCGGATGGTGCCCATCTTGGGGCTGGGCACGCCTGCAACCGCCGCCCAATAGATCTTGCGCGTGGTCCGGTCCCGAAACGCCTCTGACAAGGCCCGCGCAATCCGGTCGGTGCGCGCCAGCAGCAAAACGCCCGATGTGTCCTTATCCAGCCGGTGAACCAGCTTCGGCCGATCCTTGAAGCCAAACATCAGGGCCCCAGTCAGCCCGTCGACATGACGCGATCCCTGCCCCGATCCGCCTTGCGACGGCAGGCCCGGCGGCTTGTTCAGTGCGATGATATGCTCGTCCTTCCACAGGACTGCCGCCTGGATCATCCGTGCGTCTGCTTCAGGTATGCCCTGCGTCTGTTGACGCAGCGCCAGTTCCGCCTCGTCCACCTTCGGGATCGGCGGCACCCGCACTTCCATGCCCGGTGCAACCCGCGTCGCCGCCTTGGCCCGCCCGCCATCCACCCGCACCTGTCCGGTGCGGCACCATTTCTCGATCTGCCCCTGCGTCACGTCCGGCAGGCGCTTTTTCAGCCAGCGGTCCAGACGGCTTTCGCCTTCGTCGGTTCCCACATGCAACAGTTTCACGCCGCTCATGCGAAGGCTCCTCGGCCAAGCGCCATCCCGGCGATCAGGCCGGCGACAGACAAAACAACAGATGCGCCGACATAGGCCAGCGCCGGAATGGCCCCCGACTTTTGCCAAAGCGTGACCGCATCCAACGAAAAGGCGGAAAAGGTGGTAAAGCCGCCCAGCACCCCGGTCATCAGGAACAACTGAACCCGGCCCGGATCTTTCCCGGCGACAGCCATCGCCAGAACCCCCATGGCCAGCGATCCCGCGACATTGACGAACAGCGTCGCCCACGGAAAACCCGGCCCGATCAGCCGCAAGGCCGACAGGCTGACAAGAAAGCGCAATGACGCGCCAAGGGCACCACCAAGCGCCACGAACAGAAGGGACTGGACCATGGCGCCTTCCTCGGTCCTCGGGGCGGTAAAGTCAACCAATCGCCGCAGACTTGCCCGCTTCAGCCGTTGCGTTTCTCGCGCTGCTTGTTGAACCAGTCCAGCCGCTTCTTCAGATCGCGCTCAAAACCGCGCTCGACCGGCTGATAAAGCACCGGGCGCTTCATGGTTTCAGGGAAGTAATTCTGCCCAGAAAACCCGTCCTCGGCATCATGGTCATAGGCATAGCCCGCGCCATAGCCCTGTTCCTTCATCATCCGCGTCGGCGCATTCAGGATGTGGCGTGGCGGCGGTTCAGACCCGGTGCGCCGTGCCTCGTCCCGCGCCGCCTTATAGGCGACATAGGTTGCGTTCGACTTCGGCGCCAACGCCAGATAGGTCACCGCCTGCGCCAGCGCCAACTCGCCTTCCGGGCTGCCCAGCCGTTCATAAACCTCCCAGGCATGCAGGCAGATGCTTTGCGCCTGCGGATCGGCCAGACCGATATCCTCAACCGACATGCGGGTGATGCGCCGCGCCAGAAAACGCGGGTCCTCGCCGCCCTCCAGCATCCGCGCGAACCAGTAAAGGGCTGCGTCCGGGTCAGACCCGCGGACCGATTTGTGCAGGGCGGAAATCAGGTTGTAATGTTCATCGCCGGATTTGTCATACTTGGCCGCCCGCCGCATCAGCCGCTGTGCCAGCGCCTCGGTGTCCAGCTTCTTGTCGGTCTTCCAGGCTGCCACCTGTTCGATCAGGTTCAAAAGCGCCCGCCCGTCACCGTCTGCCATCTCCAGCAGCCGCTCGCGCGCCTGCGCGGTCAATGGCAATGCGCGGGCAATCTCGCGTTCGGCCCGCTGGGCCAGTCGTTCCAGATCGGCAAGCGAAAGCCGTTCCAGAACGATCACCTGCGCACGGCTCAGAAGGGCGGCATTCAGTTCGAACGAAGGGTTTTCGGTGGTGGCCCCCACCAAAAGGATGGTGCCATCCTCCATGTGCGGCAGGAAACTGTCTTGCTGCGCCTTGTTGAAGCGGTGAATTTCATCGACGAACAACAGCGTGCCGCGCCCCTGCCCCAACCGCATCTTCGCTGTGTCAAAGACCTTGCGCAGGTCAGGCACCCCGGCAAAAATCGCACTGATCTGCACGAAAACCCGGTCGGTCGCGTCTGCCAGCAGCCGGGCGATCGTGGTCTTGCCCACCCCCGGCGGCCCCCAAAGCACCAGCGACGACAGGCTTCTCGCCTCCAGCATCGCCCCCAGCGCGCCTTCCGGCCCCAGCACCTTTTCCTGCCCGATCACCTCTGACAGGGCGGCAGGCCTGATCCGATCCGCAAGCGGGCGCTGCGGCGGCGGGTGGGTTGAATCGGCAGGGCTGTCGAATAGGTCGGCCATGGCACAGGCCTAGCGCCTTTATTGGTCGGCGTGAAGACGTATGCCCAGCCTTCAAATCGGCAAGGTCAATGCGCCGAGGCGCTCACGTCAATCATCACGCACTGGAATTCGCCATCATCTATCGTCAGCATTGGCCCGACTGCATGCGCCGACAGGCCGCAGCGCCCATACCAGCGTTCCCAATTCCCGGCCGTCAGCGCAATGATTTCCGATGCGCCATTGTCGCGCGCGGCCTTGATCATCTCACGGACCATCATCGCGTGGATACGGCGTCGGATCGACATCGGCGCCTTGTGCGAAACGAAAACCCGAGTGCTTTCCCAGATGCTCGCCGAAACCGGCGCTTCTTCATAAAGCAGGTCATGTGGAATCGTATCAATCAGGCCACGCTGCGCGTCCCGGATCATGTAGGAATAGATGCCACAGCGCGCCGTCGTTGGCGTCAGCCGCATACCGCCCAGAACCTCGCCATGATCGTGGACTGCAATCCAGCGGCTTGCCGGCGTATCGTACTGATCATACTCCATACCCAGCGACTCGGGCAGATCCCAATTTTGCTGAACGATGAAAGACTGCCGACGCGCCCGAAAGACATTCGCAAAAAGCTCGCCATGCGCGTGCAGGTTTTCAAACGACAGCGTCGTTGAAATCATCTCTCCATCCCGGGAAAGGGCCAGGGAAGTGCGGGCGACAAGCGGTGCTTTCGGAAGATTGCTCACAACAGTTTATACTCCTTCGCCCGTTGCAGGGCCTCGGCAGTCGTGCGCGCCAGCAGTTTCTGGCGGGCGGAATTCAGTCGGGCTTTGAAGGCGCTTTCGGAAATGCCAAGCTTGGCCGCTGCCGCTGCGTGGCGCATCCCGTTGGCCACACAGTTCAGCGCTTCGATCTGTGACCGGCTCAGGCTTTCCGGCGGCTCGGTAATGTCGTGCAGACGGCGCACCACGGCTTCGATCCGCGCCATCTCGCTATCTTCGTATTCCCGGTCCGCCCGCGAAAAGCTTGCAATCGTCCGCGACGCGATCGGCCCGCAAGAAACCGTCATGCCATAGACCAGCCCATACGATCGGGCTTCCTTCAATATGCCAAACGTGTCGGGAATACCGAAGTCGCGCCAGCGGCAAGAACCAGTCACGCTGAACCCCCAGGCAATCGTTGGGTCGCGCAGCGCATAGGCTTGTTGCGTGTAATGGTCCAGCCACGCCTGATCATAGGACTGGAAGGAAATCAGCGGGGCGGCAAAACGGATATGCAGGCCGACGAAATACCCAGCCGGGGCAAGAGTCGCCAGCTTGCGTAACTCGAAGTCCAAACCCGTGTTCATCGACATATTCAAAACGTCCACTTGCCATTATGCATACAACCCCAGATTGCCAAACACTACGGCTTTCTCAGGATATTACAAATACTTATGAAGCGCGGGCCGTTTATTGCAAGCAATTTGCGACTTGAGGACATGAGTCTACCAGACTTGCCGGCACAAAACCCCACTAAACCTGTGGCTGATCCGCAACTATCCACAACCATTGGCTGGATTGTTTACAACCACACGTCCAAACAGGGGGTCTATTCCCCCCAACCCGATTCGCCGGGCCGAATCTTTTGAAATGCAAAAGCCCGCCAACAAAGGGCGGGCTTTCGAACTGTCTGCGTGGCAGGTATCAGCTTTCGGCAGCTTCCTCAGCGGCAACGCGGGCCTTGTCGCCTGCGCCCTTTGCCGAAGTGTCGCGGTCAACCAGCTCGATGATCGCCATCGGCGCCATGTCGCCATAGCGGAAACCGGCTTTCAGAATACGGACATAGCCGCCCTGACGGTCCTTGTAGCGCGGCCCGAGAATCTCGAACAAACGCGCGGTGTGCTTGTCCTGCTTCAGCTGCGCGTCAGCCTGACGGCGGGCGTGCAGGTCGCCGCGCTTGGCCAGCGTGATCAGCTTTTCAACGATCGGGCGCAGTTCCTTGGCCTTGGGCAGCGTGGTCTTGATCTGCTCATGCTCGATCAACGAGCCGGCCATGTTGGCGAACAGCGCCTTGCGGTGTTCGTGGGTGCGGTTAAGACGGCGGTAGCCGGAACCATGGTTCATTTTGATCTCCTATCATTCATTTTGCTTTGTCCGGCGAAACCTACGTGCGGTCCCGCTCACCTTGGGGCTTTGCGCCCATCACTTCCCCGGCAGATCCGGGCATTTGGCAAGGCGGGGTGAACCCCGCCCTACTTAGGTCGGGGTTCACCCCGACTCTTAAAACTGGTCTTCGAAACGCTTGGCCAGATCTTCGATGTTCTCCGGTGGCCAGTCTTCTACGTCCATGCCAAGGTGCAGACCCATGCCCGACAGCACTTCCTTGATTTCGTTCAAGGACTTGCGGCCGAAGTTCGGGGTGCGCAGCATTTCCGCTTCGGTTTTCTGGATCAGATCGCCGATGTAGACGATGTTGTCGTTCTTCAGGCAGTTGGCCGAACGAACCGAAAGCTCCAGCTCGTCAACCTTCTTCAGCAGCAGCGGGTTGAACTCCAGCCCGTCATCCGCATCCGCCTTCGACGCCGCTTCCGGCTCGTCGAAGTTCACAAAGATGCCCAGCTGATCCTGGAGGATACGCGCGGCATAGGCCACCGCATCATCCGGGGTCAGCGAACCATCGGTGTCGATCTTCATCGTCAGCTTGTCATAGTCCAGCACCTGACCCTCGCGGGTGGGCTGCACTTCGTAGCTGACCTTCTTGACCGGCGAAAAGATCGCGTCGATCGGGATCAGACCGATGGGTGCATCTTCCGGGCGGTTCTTGTCAGCGGCGACATAGCCCTTGCCGGTGTCCACGGTCAGTTCCATGAACAGGTCCGCACCGTCATCCAGATGGCAGATGACATGCTTCTTGTTCAGCACTTCAATGCCGTTCGATTCCGAAATGTCACCAGCGGTAACAACGCCCGGACCCTTGGCCGAAATCGACAGGCGCTTCGGCCCTTCGACTTCCATCTTCAGGGCAACGCCTTTCAGGTTCAGCACGATGTCGGTCACGTCTTCACGCACACCGGCCACCGACGAAAACTCATGCAGCACATTGTCGATCTGCACCGAGGTGATCGCAGCACCCTGCAGCGACGACATCAGCACGCGGCGCAGCGCATTGCCCAGCGTCAGGCCAAAACCGCGCTCCAGCGGCTCGGCAATCAGCGTCGCTTGGCGTTGCGGATCGTTGCCGGGCTTGACGTCCA
>CANJQT010000047.1 GCA_947476475.1 Paracoccaceae bacterium
ACCTCACTTGAAATAGATGTTGTACGCCTTGCGGATCGCCCGGTCGATTTCAGGATCGATGACGCAACCCGCTTTGGACAGGATGGCATTCTTGCGGGCAATCGCTGCGTCAAGCAACAGGGGTTTTCCAGCCTCGTTCCATTCCTTCGGACTCATCCGGTTGGCGACGGCGGGGTAAATGTATTCAGTCTGCATCAAAGCGAGGGTTTGGTCCGACCCCAGATAATGGCCAGGCCCACCCAGACAGACAGCTTTCATTGCTTCGATGCTGGTGCTGTCTTCGGTCACGTCGATGCCGCGCACCAGACGCATGGCCTGCCCCAGAAGGTCGTCACCAAGAACCAGGCTTTCAAGACAGAAACCTAGAAGCGAGGCATGCATGCCAACCGCCTCATAGCACATGTTCAGACCTGCCAAACCAGCGAGCGAGTTGGTGATGCCTTGCTCCCAACCGGCCTGCATGTCGGGCAGTTTGCTGTCGGAAATCCCTGATGCAGCGCCCCCCGGCAGGTCATAGAAGCGGTGCATCTGTGCGCAGCCCGCCGTCAGCAAGGCTTGTTCGGCCGAACCGCCGGACATGGCGCCGGTGCGCAGGTCAGACACGAAGGGCCAGGTGCCGAAAATCGCCGGCGCACCCTTTTTGATCGAATTAACGTAGACGACACCCGCAAGGCATTCCGCCACCGCCTGCACGATAGCCAGCGAGATCGGCGCGGGCGCTGTCGCCCCTGCCTGTCCGGCCGAAAGCAGAAGCATCGGCATCCCGCGGCGGATACAATCCTCCATGGTGATGCAGCTTTCTTCGGCGAATTTCATCGGCGGCACGACGAAGCAGTTCGAATTCGAGACGAAAGGCCGCTCGATCCATTTTTCTTCGCCGCCAGCCACCATGTAAAGCATGTCGAAACAGTCGGCGACATGGCTTGGATCGCTGAAGGAGGTACCCACATGCTTCTTGGTTCCGGCAAGGCAGCCGTAAAGCGTGTTCAGGTCCATTTCCTTGTTATCCACGACATCGCGGCAGACCATGGTCCGCTGATAGAAGTGAATATTGTCAAGGTTATCGACCAGCCGCGCCGCATCATAAAGGTCTTGCGCGGTTGATTCCCGATAATCAAGCGTGATGGGATCGACGATATGCACCGCAGCACCCGCCGTCCCGTAATGTACTTTGGACCCGCTGAGATGAAGGTCATTTTTCGGGTCGCGGGCGTAAAGCGTGATATCCCGTGCGGCCACCGCCAGCATGTCTTCGACCAAAGCACGCGGAAAGCGGATGCGCCCGTCATCGCCCTGAATCGCGCCAGCCTCGGTCAGAAGCTTTACGCCTGACTCGGGTGCCTGGCTCAGGCCGATCACTTCCAGCGCCTCAAGTGCGGACTGGTGGATCTTTTCAACGCCGGCCTCGGTTAGCGGCTTGTACTGCCCGCCTGACATGCCCGCGCGCACCGGGCGCACATTGTCAGCCAAAGGTGCCGAGCGCATGGCAACGCGCGATGCCCGCCCTCCAGACCGACGGGAACGGTCTGCCGTGCCAATATCATCACTCATTGCCCGATCCTTCTTTCAACAATTCGTCTATTTCGTTGCCCGACGCTGCCATCGAGAGCAGCGCGAATGAAACTCGTTCCAGATTCGCCATCATGCAATTGCTGACGGCAATGCAGGGGGCGTGCGCCACACGCGACCATAGCGAAACCGCGCGCGCTGATGGCGGCCAGCCTGGCTCACATCTTCACCCGTTCCGCTTTCGGGTCGTACATCGGCTTAAGGCTTGCTTCGGCCGCAACCCGCCGCCCGGCAATCTCGATCTCGTAGGTCGAGGCCAAGACCTGTTCCGCGCTTTCGCCTTCGCAAGGCACATAGCCCATGCCAATCGATCCGCCGAGGAAATGCCCATAATTGCCCGAGGTGATGATCGACACGATCTTGCCGTCGCGTACCAAAGCCTCATTATGGAAGCAGAATTCATCGGGGTTCTTCAGGCGGAACTGTAGCAGACGGCGCTTGAGACCCGTCTCCTTTTTGCGCAACACCGCGTCACGACCGATGAAATCGCCCTTGTCGACTTTGACCGCAAAGCCAAGTCCGGCTTCGAGCACATGATCCTCGTCGGTGATGTCATGACCGAAGTGGCGGAAGCCCTTTTCGATGCGGCAGCTGTCAAGCGTATGGATCCCGCAAAGCTTCAGGCCCAGATCGGCGCCCGCGGCCTCGAGTGTCTCGAACACATGGGCGGTTTGGTCCGAAGAGGCATAGATCTCCCAGCCGAGTTCGCCCACGTAGGTCACGCGATGCGCACGGGCGAGGCCCATGCCGATCTCGATTTCCTGCGCGGTGGCGTAGGGGAAGGCTTCGTTGGAAAAGTCATTCGGGCTGACGCGGTTCAAGAGATCGCGTGCCTTGGGGCCCATGATGCACAGAACTGACTCGGTTGCCGACATATCGGTGATGACCGCGAACAGATCGCCAACGTGACGGCGCAGCCACGCAAGATCGCGCTGCAAGGTCGCGCCGGGCACCACCAGAAGGAAGGCAGTTTCGGACAGGCGCGTCACGGTCAGATCGCATTCGATGCCGCCACGGTTGTTCAGCATCTGGGTATAGACGATGCGGCCCGGGGCCACGTTTACATCCGCGCCGCACATCCTTTGCAGGAAGGCGCAAGCGTCGCGCCCTTCGACCCGGATCTTGCCGAACGAGGTCATGTCAAAGAAACCTACGCCGGTCCGCACCGCCATATGTTCGGCCTTCTGGTTTTCAAACCAATTGGTGCGGCCCCAGGAGTATTCGTATTCGGCCTTCTGGCCGGGGTTCGCGAACCAGTTGGCGCGTTCCCACCCAGCGGCTTCACCAAAGACCGCGCCGCGCGCCTTCAGATGTTCGTGCAGGGGCGTACGGCGAATCCCGCGCGACGTAACGGGCTGACGATAGGGGAAATGGTCAGCATAAAGCAGGCCCAGCGTCTCGCTCACACGTTCCTTCAGATAAGCGCGGTTCTTCTGGAACGGTTGGGCGCGGCGGATATCCACTTCCCACAGATCGAATGGCGGTTCGCCATCGTTCATCCATTGCGCCAGCGCCATGCCGGCCCCGCCCGAAGACACGATGCCGATCGAATTGTAGCCAGCAGCGATCCAGTAGTTCTTCAGCTTCGGCGCTTCGCCAAGGTAATAACGGTCATCGGGCGTAAAGCTTTCAGGTCCGTTGAAGAAAGTGTGAATCCCGGCGGTTTCGAACATCGGCATGCGATTCATCGCAGCTTCAAGGATCGGCTGAAAGTGGTCAAAATCCTCGGGGAGGGTGTCGAAACAGAAATCTTCACTGATCCCGTCCATGCCCCATGGCTTGGCTTTTGGCTCGAAAGCCCCAAGCATCATCTTTCCTGCGTCTTCCTTGTAGTAGGCGCACTCGTCCGGCACGCGCAGCACGGGCAGGCGGCTCAGGCCTTCGATAGGTTCGGTCACCAGATAGAAGTGTTCACAAGCATGAAGTGGCAGGGTCACGCCTGAGTTGTTGGCCAACTCGCGTCCCCACATGCCACCACAGTTGACGACCATGTCGGCGGCAATCGTGCCGCGCTCGCCATTTTGTTCCCATTCAACGCCGGTTACTTTCATGCCGTCATCCAGCACTTTAGTGACCTTCACGCCTTCGACGATCTGCGCACCGCGCATGCGTGCGCCTTTGGCCAAGGCATGGGCGATGTTCGCCGGGTCACACTGACCGTCAAGCGGCAGATGCACGGCCCCCACAACATCCGAAACATTCAGATGGGGATACATGGCCTTCACATCCGTGGGCGAAATCTCTTGCACATCCACATCGAAAGCGCGCGCCAGAGTCGCGTTTCGATAAATTTCTTCCTTGCGCGCATCGGTCAGCGCCACGGTGATCGAGCCGGTCTGGCGCATGCCGGTTGCCACCCCGGTTTCTGCCTCCAGCTTGACGTAAAGATCGGCTGAATATTTCGCCAGCCGCGTCATGTTTTGCGATCCACGCAATTGGCCGATCAGGCCCGCCGCATGCCAGGTGGTGCCGCTGGTCAGCTGCTTGCGCTCTAGCAGAACGATATCCTTCCAGCCCAGTTTGGCCAGATGGTAGGCGACCGAACAGCCCGAAATGCCGCCACCAATGATCACTACACGCGCATGTTTGGGAAGGTTGGACAAGGCGGCTCCTATTGGGTTTGGGTCGGCATGAGCCGCAAGTGGGTGGCAGTTACAACAGTTACAAGTCCTGCAAAAAGCTCGCGCGACCTGTGAGGGCGGTCAAAGGCGGTGACGTCATTCAGGAAGACCTGGCGCGTTTCGCGGGGGGCTGGCGGTTCGCCAATGGCACCTGGCGTGGCGTAACGGCCGCCGGGCTTCAAGGCCCGAAGATTGCTTCGCCAACCGTCACCGCCCAGCAGGTCGATTACGGCATCGAAGGGTTCCATCCCGAACACTGCCGCTGCGTCTACCGTTTGCGCACCTGCAGCGCGCGCGAGCCCGCAAGTACTTGGTGGGCAGACGGCAAACGGCTTCGCTCCGTGAATGGCGGCAAGGCGCAGGGCGGCATAACCAACGGGTTGACCCGCGAAGATCACGAGTACGCGGGTTCCGACGTCTACGCCTGCGCGCTTCAACAGATTGTGCGCAGTCCCGAAGGCGAGAGGCATCGCCCCGATCTCGGTATCCAGCACCTCATCCGAAGACAGTTGCCGACTCGCCGCCACGGCGCCGCCGGCGGCACGGATCAGCCTGGGGAACAGCCCTTTCGGCCTGCCTGCCGGCGGCATCATCATGCGCGGATCCGTTCGTTGGCTGCATCCCACAAAGGTTGATCAGCTTGCACCACCGCACGGCAGCGCTCGCCATAGATTTCAACCTCGATGACGGTTCCCGGCACTGCCAGATCCGTCCGCAGCATGCCAAGGGCAATCGACTTGTTGATGCGGTAACCCCAAGCGCCAGAGGTGGTTTCGCCCACCACTTTGCCGTCATGCCAAAGCGTCGACATATAAGGCGCATCGCATTCACCCGCCTCGACTACCAGCGTCACAAACCGCTTCTTCACCCCGCGCTGGAATTCGGCCTGAAGGGCGGCCTTTCCGATGAAATCCTGTGGCTTGTCGAATTTGACGAACCGCTCCAGGCCACCTTCCAGAAGGCTGTAATCGGTTGAAAGGTCGCCCTTCCAGGCGCGGTAACCCTTTTCGAGCCGCAGGCTGTTCAACGCCCACATGCCGAAGGGTTTCGCACCACCGGCAAGAACCGCATCGTAGACCGCGGGCATGTCGGCATTGGCGGCGTGAACCTCCCAACCCAGTTCGCCGGCGAAGCTTACCCGCATCAGTTGGGCTGGGCGACCTGCGACCGTGGCCATCTGATGCGACAGCCAAGGCAGGGTCAGATCGGCATCGGTGATCGCGGCGAACAGGTCGCGCGCCTTGGGGCCGGTGACGATCAGCGTGTCATTCTGGCCCGAACGGTCTTCCAGCGTCAGGCCGGGGATCAGGTGCTTTTTCAGCCATTCGAAATCATGCCATTGCGCGACGGAAGCGGTGATCAGCGTAAAGCGATCATCCCCGTAATTCAGCACCGACATTTCTGTCTGAATCCGCCCGCGCGGATCGGGGAAGTAGGCCAGCGACATCTTGCCGGCCTTAGGCAAGCCGCCCGAGGTCAGACCGCGCAGCCAGTCACCTGCGCCCGGTCCAGACAATTCGAACCGCGAAAAGCCAGGCAGGTTCAGCACACCAACCGAATCGCGTACCGCTTCGCATTCTTCACGGATGCGCGCTTCCCACGGACCTTTGCGACCCCAGGTTTGCGTTGCATCCCAAGACAGGTCATCGCCCGGTTTGGCAAACCAGTTGGCGCGTTCCCAGCCATTGTAGGCGCCGAACTGCCCGCCCAGGGCCTTGACCTTCTCATGCACCGGCGACAGACGGCGATCGGGGGCGGCGGGCCAGCGGGCCCAGGGGAAGTACATGCCATATTCGTGGCCGTAGACTTCCATGCCTTTCTGCACGCAATAATCGCGGTCAGTGTAGGCAGTATAACGGCGCGGATCGCAAGACCACATGTCCCATTCTGTCGCGCCTTCAGTGATCCATTCGGCCAGAACCTTGCCCGCTCCACCCGCCTGGGCAATGCCAAACGTGAAGACGCACGCCTCGAACGCATTCGGAACGCCCGGCATCGGGCCAATCAGCGGATTGCCGTCAGGTGCATAGGGGATCGGGCCGTTGATCACCTTGGAAATTCCGGCGGTGCCCAGAAGTGGCACGCGTTCCATCGCGTCGGTGATGTACCATTCCAGACGGTCCAGATCGTCTGGGAACAGCTGGAAGCTGAAGTCTTCCGGGAACGGGTCATCCGGGTTCACCCAATGGGCGCGGCAGTTCTTTTCATAAGGCCCCAAGTTGAAGCCGGTTTTTTCCTGGCGAAGGTAGTAGGACGAGTCCACGTCGCGCAGAAGCGGCAGCTTGTGGCCAACCTCTTTCGACCAGGCTTCGATTTCTGCGATCGGTTCGGACAAAAGATACTGATGGCTCATCACCATCATCGGCACGGTGCGCCCGCCATAAGGCTTGAACCATTCGCCAACCTTCTGCGCGTAGTAGCCGGCGGCATTCACCACGATTTCGCAGCGGATATCGCCCTTTTCAGTGTGGACGATCCATTCGCCGTTTTTGCGCGAAACGCCTGTGGCAGGGGTAAAGCGAAGAATCGTCGCCCCCATGTCGCGTGCCCCTTTGGCCAGTGCCTGGGTCAACTGCGCCGGGTCAATGTCGCCGTCGGCCGGATCGTAAAGCGCACCCTTCAACCCGTGGGTTTCAAGGAAGGGGTATTTCGACTTGATCTCGTCAACACCCAGCACTTCCAGTGCCATGCCCTGATAACGGCCCATGCCTTTGGCACGTTCGAATTCCTGCATCCGTTCCTTAGAATGACCCAAGCGCACCGAACCAGTGACGTGATAGTTCATCGGGTAATCGACTGCTTTTCCAAGACCCCTGTAAAGCTCGGTCGAATAACGCTGCATGTTCATCAAAGACCACGAGGTCGAGAAGGTGGGCACATTGCCCGCCGCATGCCAGGTCGAACCTGCGGTCAGTTCATTCTTTTCAAGAAGCACGCAATCGGTCCAGCCGGCCTTTGCCAGATGGTAAAGCGACGATACACCGACGGCCCCGCCGCCGATGATGACTACACGTGCCGAAGTCGGAAAACCGCTCATTCTTATCCCCGTCTCATTTGGTCTGGATTATCTGCGCCGAAGAGCAGAGTTTCAATTCGTTTGGCCTTGGGTTATTGATCGGAAATTCCGATTAGGGCGTGCCCATGCAGATCGAGCTTATCGAGACTTTTCTTGACCTTTGCGAAACCAAGAACTTCAACCGCACCGCCGACAGGTTGCGGGTGACGCAATCAACCATTTCCGGCCGGATCCAGTCGCTGGAGGCAATTCTGGGCCGCACCTTGTTCACCAGATCTCGGGCGGGGACGGAACTGACGTTGGAAGGGCTGAAGTTCGAACCGCATGCCCGCAAGCTGCGTCACTCCTGGGCCGAGGCGCTGCATGCAACCCGGACGGCTGGCACTGCGGCCATGCGCTTGCGGATTGGAATGCAGCATGACCTGACTGGCAACATGATCGGCGGCTGGGTGCGCGATTTCCGCGCTTCCCTGCCCGACACGGCATTCTATATCGAGGCCGACTATTCGCCCGCCATGTCGTCCGACCTGCAGATTGGCGCATTGGACTTTGCCATGATGTATACGGCGCACATGCATCCTGACCTGTATTTCGAAACCCTTGGCGAAATCCCGTACCGCATGATCTCGACCGAAGTGGATCGGCTTGGGGAAGTGAGGTTCGACCGCTATATCGTAACCAATTTCTCGCCTGCCTATGGTGCTGCCCATGCAGCCCTGTTGCCCGAGTTGAGTGACGCGCCGGTGTCGAGCGGTGAGAGCACGACGGTCGCGGGGTTGCTTCTGTCACTTGGCGGATCGGCTTACGTGATTGAGGAAATGGCGCAGGAACTGATCGCGTCGGGCAAATGCCACATGGTACGGGATGCGCCGCCGATCCTGCAAACCGTCTATGCGGGCGTCCATCTGCGCAACCGTCACCGGCCCATGCACCGCCGCCTGCTGCACCTGTTGCGCGCGCAGTTCGCCGGGCGACGGCTGTCGGAACGCATCCGCGTCGCCAAGAGCTGAGCTCTTGCCTTTCTTGCCCCATCGGACCAGAGCTTGCACATGACCCAGTTCGCCAAAAACGCCCGTGCCGCCACCGAAGCCTTGCGAGAGCTTTTCGAGCCGACGCCTTTGCAGCTGAATGACCATCTGTCGCAACGTTACGGTGCAGAAATCTACCTCAAGCGCGAGGATCTGACACCGGTGCGCAGCTACAAGCTGCGCGGCGCCTTCAATGCCATGCGAAAGGCGATTACCGCGGGTCAGACAAGGTTTGTCTGCGCCAGCGCGGGTAACCACGCGCAGGGTGTGGCCTTTGCGTGCCGCCACTTCGGCGCGAGGGGCACAATCTTCATGCCGGTGACCACGCCCCAGCAAAAGATTGACAAGACACGGGCATTTGGCGGCGATTCAGTCGAGATTCGGCTGGTCGGCGACTACTTTGACCGGACGCTGGCTGCAGCACAGGCCCACTCTGGCGAAGTGGGCGCGCATTTCCTTTCGCCATTTGATGATGAGGACGTGATCGAGGGGCAAGCATCGGTTGCCGTCGAATTGCTGGACCAGATCGAAGGGGTTCCGGACCTGATCATTTTGCCGGTCGGCGGCGGCGGGCTTGCGGCGGGCATGACCAGTTATTGTGCCGAGGCGGCACCCACGACCGAATTTCTGTACGTTGAACCGGCGGGGGGCGCGAGCCTGACGGCGGCCATCGCCGCAGGTGAACCTGTCTCCCTGAAACGCGTCAATAATTTTGTCGACGGCGCGGCGGTGGCACGGATAGGCGCACGGACATTCGTCCGGCTCAAGGACGTGCGTCCTGATCAGGTGCTGCTTGCCCCCGAGGACCGCATCTGCATCACCATGCTGGAAATGCTGAATGTCGAGGGCATAGTTCTGGAACCGGCGGGCGCGCTTTCCGTCGATGTCCTGCCAAGTCTTGCGGACCGGGTACGTGGCAAGCGCGTGGTCTGCGTGACATCCGGCGGAAATTTCGATTTCGAACGCCTGCCGGAAGTGAAGGAACGCGCCCAAAGGTTTGCCGGGCTGAAGAAGTATTTCATTCTGCGCATGCCGCAGCGACCCGGTGCGCTTAAAGAGTTTCTCTCGATGCTGGGCCCCGATGATGATATTGCGCGCTTTGAATATCTCAAGAAATCGGCGCGCAATTTCGGGTCCGTGCTGATCGGGATCGAAACCAAGAATGCCATGAACTTTGCGGCGCTGACCGAGCAACTGGATGCGGCCGAGTTCACCTATAGAGACATCACCGATGATGACGCCCTGTCGGAATTCCTGATCTGAGGCGCCGGATCACGCGGCGTCCGACCTGTCAGGCGGTGCCTGAGAAATCCCTTGCAGGAAAGCCAGTTTTGATTCGCCGTAACTGACCAGAACCGCACCGATATCGACAGCGGATGCGTTGCCGTGCGCCGCCTTCCGCTCGCCGTCCTGACATAGTGCACCGAAGTCGGCGAACCCCAGGTTCCAGGCGCTGCCCTTGAGGAAATGCAGATCCTCTTCATATGTGGCAGGCTGGGGCGCACTGCGCAGACGCATCATGACTTCTTCCACTTCGTCCAGAAAAAGTTCGACCACTTCGGCAAAGCCTTCGTTGCCGATCTCTTGTCGCAGTTCATCAACGCGCTGCCAGTCGATCATCGCTACCACCCTCAGGTCCCACCTTCATCACAGACGGTAACGATCGATCCTTGCTGCCCGGTTAAACCCGGTCGGTACAAATGCCGAAGTTGCGTTCAATTGGTTTTAACCCACGTTCGGTTAGCTGTGCCCGAAGTGGTTGAACGATGGGGCATATGTGCTGGCTGCAAAGACAGAAAGGGTTGGGGCAGAAGTGGCAACCGGCGTGGCGGGCCTGCGAAGGATCATGGTTGTCGACGACAGTCGGGTGCAGCGCAGGATCCTATCGTCGCAACTCGCAAGCGCCGGATACGAGGTGATAGAGGCGGCGAGCGCGGAAGAGGCGCTTGAAAAAATCAATTCCGTCCCGCCCGATCTCGTGATCTCGGACTGGATGATGACCGGAATGACCGGTCTCGATTTCTGCCGTAGCTTGCGGCAGATCGGGCACGATCATTACATCTACTTCATTCTTCTGACCTCCAAGAACGAGACTGCGGAAATCGCGCGCGGGTTGGATGTGGGCGCGGATGATTTTCTGACAAAGCCAGTCAGCGGTGATGAACTGCGGGCCAGGATCAAGGCCGGAGAGCGGATCCTGAGGATGGAGAGGGAGGTGAAAGAAAAGAACCGCCTGTTGACCTCTACCTTGAGTGAACTGCAGGGGCTGTACGATTCGATCGACCGCGACCTGATGGAAGCGAAGAAACTTCAGCAAAGTCTGGTGCGCGAACGCAGCCGCAACTTCGGCAATTCCGAGGTGAACCTACTGCTGCGCCCATCGGGGCATGTCGGGGGTGATTTGGTGGGGTTCTTCCCGATCACGGCTCGCCGCGTGGGGTTTTTTGCCATAGATGTGTCCGGCCATGGTATCACCTCTGCTCTGATGACGGCGCGCCTGGCGGGCTATCTTTCCGGGAACTCGCCCGAACAGAATATTGCATTGGTACTGACCGAATACGGTATCTACGATGCGCGACCACCCGCCGAGCTGGCCGAGGCGCTTAATGCCGTGGTGCTGAAGGAAATGCAGACCGAAAATTACTTCACGCTGGCCTATGCCGATGTCGACCTCGTCTCGGGTCAAGTGGAACTGGTGCAGGCCGGTCATCCGCACCCAGCAGTTATCCGGGCAAATGGTCAGGTCGAATATCTGGGGCAGGGTGGCATGCCGATCGGGCTGATCGAGGGGGCAAGTTATGAAGGGTTTGCAACGCGGCTGCTTCCGGGAGACCAGCTCTTTCTTATGTCTGACGGAATAACCGAGGCCGCAGATCACTTTGGTGTGCAACTCGGTCAAGATGGGCTGGCCGGCCTGATCGGGCGGTGCCATCCTGGGCGTGGCGAGGGATTTCTTGCATCGCTGACCGATCTGCTGACCGATTATACGTCGGGGAATTTCGATGACGACGTTTCAGCTGTCTACTTCGAATTCCACGGTCCAAAGGAAAATATTGGCTGACCAGCCCACGCACTGACTGTGCACCGGTCTTCGGCGGCCTGCCTGGCACGGAAACGCAACACCGGTTCATTGCGGTTCGAATATGCCGGGGTTAGGGGGGCGCCACCCCCGACTATTCGGACCACACAGCGACGCCTGCAGGTTCCAGCAAGCGGGTGCCAATATGGAAGATCGCGGTCGCAGGGGCGGGCACTTCAGCGGTCGCCACGCCATAATTGAAGGCGAATGTCAGGCCATTGCGCCGGGTCAGGCGCAGATCGCCAAGGTCCGGCATATGCGGAACGCCGGCCCAGTTCAGAGTGTCTGTCATGATCGCGCGCAACGCTTCCGGTTCGGGCAGGGTTGCAAGATAGCGGGCAGAGTTGTTCCCGATGAGCGCGGGCGTGCCATTGCGGTAGTCACCGATGAAGGTCGCCAGCACCTGTTCGCGCGTCTCGATCGTTTCGCGCCAGCGCCGGGCCGTAAGTGTGAGATTGCCCATTTGCACTGATTCCGCATGGTAGTCAGGCAGACTTTCAACGCGCGTGACCTTCATGTCGAGAAACCGCGCCAGCTCGCCCGGGGCAAGGTTCGCGGGGGTCTGCATCGCTTCGGTCTTTGAGCCCGAACGCGGGCCGAACAGCACTTTTGTTCCCACAGCCTGCAGCCTTTCGATGAAAGTCGGATCGACGATCACCAGATCGGGCGCAAGGATCAGGTCGTACCCGGCAAGGTCGGAATGCTGCCCGATCACGTCAAGATCGACCCCAAGTCGGCGCACGGCAGAATACCAGTCCAGCGCGATATGATGCGCACGGTAATTCTGGCCTTGGGGCAGGGTGACGGTTGCCCACCGGGACGAATAGTCCAGAAGCAGGGCCACGCGCGTCTTGGCCCTTGGACCGATAGCCGGCAGGGCTGAGGTCTCTGTGACCACCTGCGCCACTTCGTGATAGGCTTGATCTGCTGTGCTGTCGGGGTGCAGAAGTGCCGCATGAAACTGCTCTTGCGCAAAGGGGGCTTGCCGCCAGCGGAAGTAACTCATCAACTCGCAGCCATGGGCGTAGGCCAACCATGTCCAAAGCCGTACCATCCCGTCCGCAGGGGCTGGATTATTGGCGGCCCAGTTCACCGGGCCGGGCTGTTGTTCCATAACCCACAAACGCCCACGCCCGACCGCACGGTAAAGATCATGGTTGAAGCTGGTCTGATCGGGATCGCCCACCCGCAAATAGCGGGCCTTATCCGCATCAGATAGCCGCCCATGGACAAGCCCGCCCAGGGGATAGACGTCCCATGACGCAGCATCCAAATCCTCTCCCACCGCATAATGGTCGAAGTCAGTGTTCTGGTTCATGTAATTATGGGTCACCGGTCGCCCTGGCGACAGGGCGCGGATGATCTCGACCTGAGCTTTGTTGAAGCTTTTCACCTGATCCGAAGAAAAGCGCATGAAGTCGACCCGGTGGGTGGGACTTGGCTCTTCGACCAGATTGTTTGGCAGTTCGATCTGATCGAAGCCCTGATACGTCATCGACCAGAAGCTGGTGCCCCAGGCTGCGTTCAGAGCCTCGATTGTGCCATAACGGCTTTCCAGCCACAGCCGGAAGGCCGCTTCGGCACTGTGCGAGTAGGAGTGGATAGTGTCATGATCGCCATATTCATTGTCGGTTTGCCAGGCGCGGACATGCGGGTGCTTGCCATAGCGGCGCGCCACTTCGCCAGTGATGCGGGCGGCTTCCTCGCGGTATCGCAGCGAGGAAAAGCAATAATGACGACGGGCACCGAACTTGCGCACGGTGCCATCCTCGGCGACCGGCAAGATTTCTGGAAACAGATCGACAAGCCACTTCGGCGGTGCGGCGGTAGGGGTACACAGAATTACCTTTAGCCCCGCTGAGCCTAGTGTCTCCACAGCCCTGTCCAGCCAGGCCCAGTCGAATTGGCCTGGTTTAGGCTCTATTTTTGCCCATGCGAATTCAGCTATGCGCACCCAGGTCAGGCCAAGTGCCACCATACGCGCGGCATCTTCGGCCCATTTCTCCTCCGGCCATTGTTCGGGATAGTAGCAAACACCCAGTTCCGGGCCGCAGGTCAGGTGGGTCATTGCAATCTCCCCTCTCCCATGGCGGTAAGGGCAAGGTCGGTGGCGGCCAGCAGGCGATCAGCCTCGACCCGGCCAAAGACCATGGGCGGTTTGAATTTCAGCACATTGTCCAAAGGTCCATCGGTCGACGCCAGCGCGCCCAACCGGCGCATAAGGTTGCAGATCAGGCCCGCTTCGGCGGTGGCGGGCTCAAGCGTGGCGCGGTCGCGGACCAGTTCAACCCCGAGAAAGAGACCAGCCCCCCGCACATCACCGATAAGCGGATGGCGATGGGCCATGGTGTGGAACTGGTCCAGAAGATATTCGCCTGTTGTCAGGGCCTTGGCCTGAAGCTTTTCGCTTTCGATTACGTCCAGAACGGCATGGCCCACCGCCATGGACACCGGATTGCCGCCAAAGGAATTGAAATACTCCATCCCATTGGCGAAACGACTGGCAAGGGCTGGGGTGGTGACAACGCAGGCCAAAGGGTGGCCATTGCCGATGGGCTTGCCCATTACCACGATGTCGGGGATCACATTCTGCAGTTCGAAGCCCCAGAAATGACTGCCCACACGCCCGAAACCGCATTGCACTTCGTCGGCTATGCAGATGCCACCGGCTGCGCGGATCTGATCATAGACTGCAGCCAGATAACCTTCTGGATAGATCACCTGCCCGCCCACGCCCGAAATGCTTTCAGCGATAAAGGCGGCAGCGCGACTGCCCGTTTTGCCGGCAATGGTGTCCAGATGCCGGCTGATGTCCGCTGCATAGGCCCGACCCGACTCAGGGCGCATCCCCTTGTGCGGTCCGCGGTATGGGTCGGGGAATGCGGCAATCTCGACGAAGTCGGGCTGCGGGTAGCCACCCTTGCGTTTGAACTTGTAGGGACTGATATCCACCATGCCGCCCGAATTTCCGTGATAGGCCCAGTCGAGCACCACCGTCGATTTCTTGCCCAAGGCAGTGCGGGCGATCCGTAGGGCCAGTTCGTTCGCTTCGGTTCCCGAGTTGACGAAATATGCCACTTTAAGATCACCCGGCAGTTTGGCGGTGATACGGTCAGAGAGGTCGAGGATCAGGTTGTTCAGATAGCGGGTATTGGTGTTCAGCACGGCCGCCTGCCGGGCAATCGCTTCGACCACATGTGGATGACAATGGCCGACATGGGTGATGTTATTCACCGCATCCAGAAATTGACGACCCGTATGGTCGTAAAGATAGCTTCCCTTGCCGCGCACGATCTTCAGCTTGTCGCTGTAGGACACCGACAATGACGGACCAAGTCTTTCAGCACGCCGCGACAGAAGCTTTTCCGGCGGCTCAGGGTCTATTTCAAACGATTCCGGGGCCAGCTGTAGGATCAGGTTCGGATCAATACAGATGCCGGACCAGACGTCCCACAGGCTGTCATGACCGACGCCGAAGAAATTGCCCGACTGCTGTGCCAGAAGGTCGGTCATGATCTGGAAGTGGACGTGCGGGGCCCAGCCGCCGTTTTCATGCCAGTCGCCCAGATGCGCGATCAATTGGCCGGGGGCCACTGTCTGGCCCACCTGCATAAGGCCGAGAAGCGAACCGCCAAGATGGCCGTAAAGCGTCCAGAACCGGTCTCCTCCTGCCTCATGCTCCAGAATCAGGGTATGGCCGTAATCCAACGGATCGGCATTGTAGGTGACATAGGCCACCTTGCCTGCCAGCGGCGCAAAGAGTGGCGTGCCCGCCGGGGCGAACACGTCAATTCCCAGATGGCGGGTGCGGCGCTCGGGACTGGCGGCATCGGCAAACTGGTCGGTGGCATAGACCGTGCGCTTTTCGCCGTATGCGCCGAATCCATAAAAGGGCTGGCCCTGGGGCAGATGGGCGGGGCGCTGTGCGGCGAACCAACCGTCAAAGGCCCGGTCGGAAAAGGTGGGCATGTCGGGGCGCTCGCCCCCGGTCAGAAGCGCCATTCGCGCCGATTCGCCGAGGGCGGGCTGGAACAGGGAAACAGGCTCTGTTCCAGCCAAAAAGGCCCGAATCAACGTTTCGGAATGGGTTGCGGGAAAGCCTGCGGCGCGGCGGAACAGGGCCACCATGAATTCCGGGTCAATCCGGTCCAGCCGTTCCAGAAGGGCGAAGGCCGGGGCCTGACTGATCAGCAGATAGTCATTTTCCGGATGCAGCCGGGATTGGTGCGACGAGATGCAAACCGATGCGGCCAGACGCATGCGCATCAGATCGAACAGCAGGTCTGCCTCGTCCTCCAACAGCGGGAATTCGGCGGTATAGGCGGTGATGATGGTGCGGGACGCCGCATAGATATCTGTCGCGCCCAACAGGGCATAGGCCAGCGTGATCGCCAGCTCATTCACGGTTCGACCAAAGCAAATGTCGCCAAAGTCGATCAGGCCCGCAATCCTGTCCGGGTCGTTGGCCATGACGATTACGTTATTGTCGTTGGCATCTTGATGCAGGACCGACGCGCGCAGACCGGGCAGGCGCGGGACAACGCGCGCGGCATGGCGGGCGAAAAGCCCCTCGACAAGGGCGCGGTGGGCCGGGTCCGCGATATCGGCAGCCCACGGGCGCAGCTCTGCCACATGATCAAGCGACCAGATAAAATCAGTGCGGAAGGCGGCAGGATGGCCAAACCCCTGCATGCCCTTTGTCAGCCGCCCCATGAAGGCACCAAGGTTGGCCAACTGGATCAGCGTATGCGCGGTTTCCGACATTGGCATTCCGTCAATCCAGCTGACCAGACGCACAAGGCTGGTCTGGCCATTTTGCTGCACATCCGCGCAATCCGACCCGTCTCGCGTGCGCAAAAGCCGAGGGATGCCGCCCACCCCAGCGCCTTCCAGATGGGCAAGGGCCGCATTCTGCAACGCGATCTGTGCAGGATCCTCCCCCACATTGGCGACTTTCAGGACAAAGGTGCCTTGTGGGCCTTTTATCCGTGCATTCTGATCGCGTTCGGACTGAAGGGTGCGGGCTTCCCCCGTCACACCATAATGGTCACGCGCAAGCCGTTCGAGTTCGGGCAGCGAAAGGTTCGGGGGCGCATGATTGAAGGCAGACATTCGGACACTTTCTTAGGGGCGCAAGCGATCATCGCTTCGCTCGATCAGGTCAGGCATCAGCAGGGTTTGCAAGTCGCCGACCGGCTCACCTGCAATTGCGCGAAGGATATATCGGCCAAGGAGTTCTGCTGGGCGGGCGATAGGCAGATAGAAGGTGGTCAGTGGCGGGGTGAAATAGGCACTGACATTCAGATCGTCGGTGGCGTTGATCACGGCATCACGGCCGTGGACCAAACCGCACTCGGAAAAGCCCGCCAGCGCCCCAAGCGCTGCAGCCTCGTTGGCGCAGATATAGGCGGTGGGGGCTTCGGTCAGGGTTTGCATGATCATCACCTGCGCGCGCCCGAAACCGGGGGTAAGTCGGTCGTTCGCCACCAGGCGCGGGTCAAAGGGTAGGCCATGGGAGGCCAACACCTGCTGGTAGGTGGCCAGACGCGTCTGGCCATAACTGAGGTGCGCGGGCGGATTCAAAAGCGCGATCCGCCGGTGGCCGCGCGCGATCAGCCGCTCCAGCGCGGTGCGGATGATCCCTTCATTGTCGGCATCCACGAAAGGATGGGGCCCATGGGCGGCAGTGGTGCCATAAGTGACAAAGGGAAAAGCCGCTTCTTTCAAGATGCGTACGCGGGCATCGTCGGGACGCGTGCCCGACAGGATCACGCCATCGGCCTGGCGGTTGCGGATAATCTGACTCAGGGTATCTTGCGCCTCGGCATAGTCGCGCACGGCATAAAGCGCGACGCGATAGCGGGTGTCCTCCATCGCATGCGAGATGCCTGCCAGAAGCTGCGCATATTCCACCCCTTCCCATTCGGTCGTATCCGCATTGGGTGCGGTCACCAGAACGGCGACCTGATAGGTTTTGCCGGTGCGCAGCTGCACGCCGTGCAGGTTGGTCGAATAGCCAACCTTTTCCGCCGCCGCTTCGACAATGGCGCGGGTCTCAGGGCGCACTTCCGGGGATTTGCGCAGGGCTTTCGAGACAGTGGCAGTGGAAAGCCCCGTCATCGCGCAGATCGTCTTGATTGTTGGACGTTCGCCCGCCTTGCTGCTCATCCTGTGTCCCTATCTGGTGCGCCAGCGCCTATTAGCGATGCGCCTAACCACAGGTAAACCGCTGATGTCCAGGCAAAGGCTCTGTCGCGCAGGCCCGCGCCGGTCAGGGCATCAAAATTCTCGGCCATGCCGGAGGTTTCGCAAAGGTTGAGGAAGTGCCGGGCGATACTGTCAGCAAGCCCTGCTTCGCCCTGCTGACGTAGCCCGTCCCACAAAAGCATGGTGGTTGGGGCCCAGATCGGCCCGCGCCAATAACCGTCTGCCTCGTAAATCGGGCTGGCTGGGCTTTCAGTGGCCGGCCCCCAAGGGGTCAGCCAGCCCCCGGTTTGCACCCGGTCGATCAAGGCGTGCGCCATGTCGCGGGGCAAGCGCTTCCCAAGCAGAAGCGGCATGAAGCCGATCAGGCTTTGATCCTGGCGCAGGCAGGCCGGGTCGGCCAGAAGCCGCGTGCCGAAGCTGGTGCCATCCCAGAGCTGCGTGAGCAGCAGTTCCAACAAAGCGTCTGCACGATTCCGCCAAGACAGAGACTGATTTTCATCCTGATGCAGCCGCCCAAGGCAGTCGCAGGTCAGAATCAGAAAGGTGGGCAGGTCAGGCGTGATGACCGGGCCGCCTTCGATAAAGAAGGAGGCATTGTCCCATCCAGAGTCATTGCCGTGAAAATAGGCGGGCAGGCTTTGGTCGTCTTTGCGGGCATGGGTCAGCCAGTAACCTACCTGCCGCTCCAGCCACGGGATAAGGGCCGCGCGGCGAGCATCGGTAATAAAGCCGGTGTTGGCTTCGGCCAGCCGCAGGATGGCCCAGCCATGGATAGGGGGCTTGGTGAAAGCAAAGCTGACATCGCGGTCATTGACGAAATCGGGCAGCAGGCCCGAGGCGTGCTGATGATCGAAGATGGCGCCGAACTGGTCAAAGGCCAGATCCGGGTTCATCGTCGCCACACCTAAAGCGGAAAACGCATTATCCCAGGACCATATGTTGATCATGTGGTTCTTCGACATATAGATCGCGGGCCGGGTCAGTGCCCCTTCGGCGGGAACGGTATTGGCCCAAAGCAGATAGGCCGCCAGGCGGCGGGCAGCGTCTGCACCGCCCTTCGGGGTGCGAGCCAACCAGTGGATAAATTCGCCCTCAACCTCGGCCCGCGCCTGATCAAACCATTGTATCGCGGGCGGGGGCGCAAGTGCGGTGAACAGGTCTATCGTACCCTCGAACCCATCGGCCCCCGAAAAGACCATCGCCACATTGTCCGCCCGGTCGCGCCGCCAGTCGCCGCTGACGCTGACTGTACCCGCCGTCATTCTTGGCATCAGCCGGGTGTTCTCATAGGCCGCCACCACACAGGGATCGCCCTCCGGGGTGCGGTAGGCGTAGTCGTAGCGCGACCCTTCCAGATCAAACCGCAGCCCAAGCCCCTTGCCGCGCAGATGCAGCCTTTCGCCCTGACCGATGCAGAATTCGGCATGGCCCCCGGCGGCTTTGGCCAGTAGCCGGTCAGGCGTCAAAGTGAACTGCGGTGTGACCGTCTGCCCGCCGGGTCCGGTAAAGCCGATCCGGCAAAGCCGCCCGAGCGAAGGCCGCAGATCGCCGCCCTTCACAGACCGCAAGCAAAGTGCCCCCTCCATCACCGAAAGGGTGAGGAACCGGCCAAAGCGGCTGAAAGGGACCTGGGCTATATCGAACAGCATCTCAGCCCTTCACCGACGAGCCGAGCGCCGAATCCATGATGTAGCGCTGGGCGTAGAAGAACAGGGCCAGCGGCGGCAGGCACAGGATGATGGTGATGGCCGCGATGGAGACGACATCAACCTCGTGCAGCCCCTTGAACAGCGCAAGGCCCAGCGGCAGCGTGTAGGTGGACTGGTCATTAAGGAAGATCAGCGGCCCAAGGTAATCGTTCCAAGCATTCATGAAATGGAAAGTGCCGACCAGCACCAAAGCCGGGGCCATCAGCGGCAGGTGAATGCGCCAGTAGATCTGCCAGGCATTGGCCCCGTCCATGCGCGCGGCTTCGTCGATCTCCATCGGGATGGTCATGATGTACTGGCGCAGCAGGAAGACGAAGAAGGCTTCGCTGAACCAGGCGGGCACGATCAGCGGCTTCAGGGTGTTGATCCAGCCCAGAAGGTTGAACTCCATATAGAGCGGGATCATTTTCACGTCCCAGGGGATCATCATCGTCGCCAACAGCAGGATGAATATCGCGTCACGCCCGGGAAAACGGAAGCGGGCAAAGCCGAAGGCTACGAGGGACGAGGAAAATAGCTGACCGATGGTCGACAGGACCACGACGATCAGGGAATTCTTCAGGAAGATGTTGAAGGGCTGTTTGTTCCACGCATCTGCGAAGTTTTCCCAATGCCAGTCGGCGGGCCAAAGCACGGGCGGATAGGCAACCAGATCGGCTTGCGACTTAACCGCCGTGATCAGGGTCCACAAGAATGGGGCGACGAACAGCGCCGACAGGAAGATCAGCGCAGCATAGGCCAGTGCCTTACCCATGACCCCCCTCCTTTTTCACTTCGCCTTCGTAATAGACCCAGGCGGTTGACCAGCGCATGACCAGCATCGACAGGACGAGAATGATTAGGAACATCACCCAGCTCATCGCGGCGGCATAGCCCATGTCGTGGAATTTGAAGGCATTGTCATAGATGTACATGGCGAAGAAATAGGTCGATCCGACTGGTCCGCCCTTGGTCAGCAGCAACGCGATGGTCAGCTGCTGAAAGGCCGAGATGATCGAGGTGATGAACGTGAAAAGCAGCATCGGCGACAGCATCGGCAGGGTGATATGGATGACCTGCGCCCACGGCGGCACGCCCGAGATGCGCGCGGCCTCGTAAAGCTCTTTGGGGACTGACTGCAGGCCGGCCAGAAAGATGAGCATCGAGCCGCCAAGGCCCCAGAGGCTGGCGATGGTGATGGCAAAGATTGCCCATCCGGTATCGCCCAGCCAATTGGGCCCTTCAATCCCTGCGAAGGAAAGCATGTAGTTCAGAAGGCCATATTCCTTGGAATAGAGCCAGCTCCAGATCGTGACCAGCGCCACGCCCGAGATGACCGAGGGCAGGTAGAAGGCGGTGCGGAAAATGGCCGTGCCGCGCAGGTTGAGGTTCAGCAGAACAGCAAGACCAAAGGACAGGATGATGTTCAGCGGAACGAACAGCGCCGCAAATTTCACCGTGATCCAGAGGCTGTCCCAGAACTGCGGGTCATAGCGCAGCATGGTTGTATAGTTGTCTAGGCCGACGAACGTTCGTGCCCCAACTACAGGCCAGTCATAAAGGCTCATGATGAAGGAAAACATCAGCGGGCCCAGTGTGAAGAACAGAAAACCCAATATCCACGGAGAGATGAAGAGCCATGGCACAATCCCGGCCCCACGCGCCTTGCGCCGGGAGGGACGCCGGTGTGCGGGTGAATTGGCCATTGCTCTTATCCCTCCGTGAATTCCTGGGTTACTGAAGGAAGCGGGCGGATGCCGCGACCGCCTCGTCCAGATGGGCCTTGGCGTTGCCCTGGTCGATCATCGTCGCCTCAATCGCCTTGGCGAGGTTTTCCTGGATGCGGCCCCATTCGGCGTTTTTCAGGAAAGCGTGGATTTCCTTGTTGGAAGTCGCAAGCATGTCGAAGAAGGGCTTGAATACCGGGTCATTGGTCATGCCCTGTGCTTCGGCGACAGAAGTGCGCACCGGAAGGTCATTCTTGCGCATCGACACCGCTTCTGGAGAAGAGAAGAATTTGACGAACTCCCATGCCAGCTCGGGTTCCGCCGCATCCTTGGCGATCGAGACGGCCGACGCGCCGATGGCAGAATGGACGGGTTTCACGCCGAACTGCGGCAGGACGACCACGCCGTAGTTGACGCCGCTTTCGTCGATGCCGGATTTCGACCACATCGCAGACTGGAACATCGCGATTTTGCCACCCTTAAACAGGGTCGATCCCGAAGTGTCGTCGCCGATATTCAGCGCCACCGCCTCTTCGTTCTTGATCATTTCCGCGAACATTGTCAGCACTTCTACCGCCTCGGGGCTATTCATGTATCCATCAACGGTCTTGCCATCGTCAGAGATATATTTGGTGCCGTTCGACCACAGGAATTGCTCGAAATCATAAGGGTCGGGTTTGGCGTCGACGGCAAAGCCATATGTCTTTGTGTCCTTGTTGCGGAACTTGACCGCCGCCGCGCGCAGATCATCCCAGGTCCATCCCGCAGCAGGTTCCGGCGCGCCGGCGGCTGCAAACATGTCCTTGTTGTAAAAGACGACCTGCGTGGTGAAGCCTGCGGGCATGCCGTAGGTCTTGCCCTCGATCTTCGAGATATTCATCAGGCCCGCCGGGATGTCGGCCAGATTCATCGCTTCGGCATCCTTGGCGATCATGTCATCCATCGGCATGAGTGAGTCTTTGTAAGCCGGGAAGTTCCACATATACATCACGTCCGGCGGGCTGCCCGCGCCCATCGCGGCGGTCAGCTTTTCGTCATAGCCGTCGCCATAGGCCTCGACCTGCACCTTGACCCCGGGATTTGCTTCTTCGAATTTCCTGGCGATGGCCTCCTCGATTGCAAGGCTTTCGTCGCTGTCCCAGGTGGCAAAGCGCAGAACCTTGTCCTGTGCCATGGCCATGCCGCCCCAGAAGGTGGCCGCAAGAATGGCCGGAGCGATGATCACGCTGCGTCTTTTCATCTTCTTTCCTCCTATGATCGGGCCGGTGGTCCGGGCCCTATTGCTGTTGGATCAGTCGTTCGGTTTCCGCATCAAGCTGGCGCGGAAGGGCCAGGCCACTTGCGTCAAAGACATGGGCGGCGTCGGGCGGGATGGTCAGCCCCACGCGGTCGTGGGCGCGGGCCGGGTGGGTGCCGTCGGTAATGACCACCAGCATGGTCCCGTCGTCCAGGGCTACGTGGGCGTGGCTTTCGGTGCCCAGCCGTTCCATGAGCCGGATGGTGCCGGTCAGATGCCCCGTGCCGTCGGCCACGATATCCAGCCGGTCGGGCCGCACACCCAAGGTGATCGGCTGGCCTGCATCGAGAGGGCTGTGGCCCGAGGTGGCTATGGTCAGGGCCCCGGTCATCGCCGTGGCGGTCAGGGTGACCGAGCGACCGGTCTGGTCCGTCAGATACGCAGGCAAGAAATTCATCCGTGGGCTGCCGATGAAACCGGCGACGAACAGGTTGGCGGGGCGGTGGAACAGTTCCAGCGGCGTGCCGAACTGGCTGACACGGCCCTTGTCAAGGACGACGACCCGGTGGGACAGCGTCATCGCTTCGACCTGGTCATGGGTGACATAGACCATGGTGACGCCCAGCCGCTCATGCAGGGCCGCCAGTTCCGCCCGCATGGTGACGCGCAGGCCCGCGTCAAGGTTTGAAAGCGGCTCATCCAACAGAAACAGTTGCGGCTTCCTGACGATGGCGCGACCGATCGCCACCCTCTGGCGCTGGCCGCCTGACAGCTGCTTGGGCTTGCGGCCAAGAAGTTCGGTTATGCGCAGGATTTCGGCGGCCTCGTTGACCCGCCGTTCAATCTCGTCCGTCGTCATGCCGTTCAGCGACAGGCCAAAAGACATATTCTTTTTCACGTTCATATGCGGGTAAAGCGCGTAATTCTGAAAAACCATCGCAATGTCACGTCTGGCCGACGGTAGATCTGTAATGTCGCGCGCGCCCAGATGGATGGCGCCATCGGTAAGCCCTTCAAGGCCGGCGATCGACCGCAGAAGCGTAGATTTTCCGCAGCCGGACGGGCCAAGGAAACTGACGAATTCACCGTCACGGATATCCAGATCAATTCCCTTCAGGACATCAATTGGCCCGTAGCTTTTCACCAGCCCTTCGATCCGCAGTCCCGCCAAATCAACGTGCCCCTTTTCCAGGCCGATATGATTCGGCGCTTCCGTCAAAAAAATGTAATCGTTTATATTTTATTTACCTAGTGCTTTTTTCGCAAACATTTTTTCGCTTCATTCGGGGTTCATCGCGGCGGGGAGTGTGGCCGAAAGGCCTGATGAGTGGGGCTGTCTGCTGGCGAAGACGTAAAGGCAGCGGCAGGGTGTGGTGCCAGCGGTGAGGCAGGCATGAGGCATGGATCCGTCAAAATGGACTGAATCGCCGGGATTGAGGATCGTGGATTCATATCCCTCGGAATGAAATGCCAGTTGGCCTGCTATTACAAATAGCATGTCTTCTGTCTGATGCCGGTTCCAGGGACCAAAAGCCGACAGATCGCTTTGGGTGAATTCGACGATCATTGTCTGAAAGCTCCGGCCCTTAAGGGTCGCCGCCAATGACCAAAGCCGGTTGTTGGCATCTTCGACCGGGGCGCCCTTTGTGCCGCGCGCAATCACCATGCGTCCGTTCAGCAAAGGGCCATCGTTGCGCACCAGATCCGAAAGGTCGCAGCCGAAGCCATGTGAAATCTTCAGCAAGATTTCAAAAGTGGGCGAAAGCAGCCCGTTCTCGATCTTCGAAAGGGTCGAACGCGCAAAGCCTGCCCGATTTGCAAGATCTTGCTGGTTCCAGCCGCGAGCGACCCGCCAGAGGCGGATGCGAGTGGCCAGAGCCGCGTGCGCGTCGGTCTGGCGGGGGCGTTCTTGGGTTTGCACGGGCATTCCTGCGGATTTGACTTGAAATTGTTCTTATAATAACATTTTGTGCAAATCAATCACAAGTGGATGAATCAATGCCCAACTCGACCTCTCAGTCCCTTTTCGAACGCGGCAGCAAGGTTTTGGTCGAAGGCGTATCTTCCGCGTCGCGCGGGCCTGCTGCCTTTGGCACCACACCGCGGTATATGTCCCACGGTCAGGGCGCGCGCCTTTATGATGTGGATGGGCGGGAATATATCGATTGGATGATGGCCTTCGGCGCGCTGCCGCTGGGCCATGCGCACCCCAAGATCGTGGAAACCGTGTCCCGAGAAGTGGCGCGTGGCACCCATTTCGCCACGGCACTTGAGGTCGAGGTCGAAGTGGCCGAGATGCTGGTTGCGCTGCTGCCGCATGTCGACAAGGTGCGTTTCGCCAATACCGGGACCGAGGCCGCGATGGGGGCCATTCGCCTTGCGCGCGGCCACACGGGCCGGCGCAAAATCATAAAGTTCGAAGGCCATTATCATGGCTGGTGGGATGCGGTTCTGGTCAATACCAACCCGCTTCCACCCACCATGCTGGGCCATCCCAACGATCCGATCCGCATTCCTGACAGTTCCGGCATCCCTGAGGAGGCCTGGAAAGACACGATCGTCGTGCGTTGGAACGACTTCGATGCGCTGGAGCGGGCCATGGCGATCCACGGGCGTGAGGCTGCCTGTGTGGTGACCGAAGGTGTCATGTCGAACATGGGGGTGATCCCGCCCCGGCCAGGTTATCTGATGCGCATGCAGGAGCTGTGCCGCGAATATGGGGCGCTGTTCTATCTGGACGAGACTGTTACCGGTTTTCGTCTGGCGGCTGGCGGCTGCGCCGAACTTTACGGCCTGACACCCGATATTGTCACCTATGGCAAGGCGCTGGGGGGCGGGTTGCCGATGGCGATGATCGGTGGGCGGGATGAGATCATGGCAGGCCTTGAATGGGGCAAGGTTCTGCATTTCGGCACCCACAACGCCGGGCGGCTGGCGCTGCATGTGACCAAGGTGATGCTTGAAACCATGCTGGCGGATGATCAGGCGGGCTTCCGGCGAATCAAGGATCTGGGCCAGAAGATGACAGCCGAGATACAGACGATTGCCAAGAAATCGAACCAGCATAAGCTGATCTGTCAGGGCGTCAATTCCATGTTCCAGATTTTCTTTACCGATCAAGAGGGTATCGGCGATTTTCGCGATTTCTGCCGCCATGTCGACCGGCTGAAATTCCGTGATTTCGCGGTGCGGATGATGGACAAGGGCATATACATGAACCCGTCGGCGACGCTGCATTCGCTGTCTTCCATCGTTCATACCGAGGCCGATATTGCCGTAACCGCCAAGGCGATTTCTGAGGTTCTGGAGGAGATGCCCTGATGGCTACCATCGGCATTCTGGGGGTGGGTGGCCTGGCGGGGCTGATGCTGCGCGGGCTGCAAGGGTCGGGGCATCGGTTCATCCTGTCTCCGCGCGGGGCAGAGGCTGCGGGCCGATTGGCGGCCGAGTTCGGCTGTATCGTCGCCGAAAGCAATCAGGCAGTTGTTGATGGGGCGGACGCCGTTTTCGTCAGCCTGCCTGCCGGCAGTGGCGCTGAGGAGCTTTCGCGCCTGACCTTTCGCGCAGGCCAGCCGGTTCTTTCGGCAATGGCCGGCACTGGCCTTGCCCGGCTGGCCGAAGTGATCGGCCCGGCGAAAGGCGCCATCGGCATGATGCCCGGCTACGCGAATGCCTATCGGATGGGGCCTTCGCTTCTTTACCCCAAGGATCTGTTCTGGCAGGATTTTCTGAGCCATGTCGGCCCTGTCCACATGTTCGATGATGAAGCGGAATATACGGTTGCCGCGACTTTCGGGGCCTTCTCGGGGGCGACGGTTGCCTTTATGGCGCACGTCATCGGTTGGTTCGAAGCACAGGGTCTGCGCCCCGAGGTGGCCCGCGCATTGGTTGCGGGCACTTTGCGTGGAAATGCGGAAGTTTTGCTGCGAGAGCCGCGCCCGTTGGCCGAGATTGCCAAGGGTGTCACCACACCCGGCGGGATCACCCTGCAACTGCTGGACATCCTGAACGGTCACGGCGCGCTGACCGCCTGGGACGAGGGACTGGATGCGGTTTTGACACGGATCAGCCAGAGATAGGGCACAGGCGCCGCCCGTCGGCGCAAGTGCCGGAGAACGCTGGATTTACCGGGGCCAATGAGGGTTTTTGCAACGTATGGATTACGTATGGCAAACGTATGGATTTCGTCGGGGGCGGGGCGGCGAAAACCGGCGTTAACCAATTTGCTGACGGAGGCGAGAATCAGGGGGATGCGAAGGCGCACGCCGCCTAGGAAGCGAGCTTGCCTTGGCTTGCCCGCGCTTTCTTGAACTGCCGATGGCGTTCGCGGAAGCGGTCGCGGTCAGCCTCGTCATATTCGCCCCGGCACTGGTGGCAGCAGGCGCCTTCTTCGAACTCGGGGCGCTGGCGGTCGGCATCGGTAAGCGGGCGGCGGCAGGCATGGCAGGTGGAATGATTGCCGATGGCAAGCCCGTGGGTCACTGATACGCGCTGATCAAAGACGAAACAGGCCCCGTCCCAAAGGCTTTCGTCCTGCGGCACGTCTTCCAGATATTTCAGGATGCCGCCCTTGAGGTGAAAGACATCCTGGACCCCTTCACCCAAAAGGAAATTCGTCGATTTTTCGCAGCGGATGCCGCCGGTGCAGAACATGGCGATACGTTTGCCCGCGAACTCGTGCGCGTGATCGCGCCACCAGCCGGGAAAGTCACGGAAGGTGCGGATGTCGGGGTTGATGGCACCCTGGAAGGTGCCGATGCCGACCTCATAGTCATTGCGGGTGTCGATCACCGCCACATCCGGGGCGCGGATCAGATCATTCCAGTCGGCAGGGGCCACATAGGCGCCGACGCGGGCCTGCGGATCCACATCGGGCTGGCCCATGGTGACAATTTCGCGCTTGAGGCGCACCTTCATGCGTGTGAAGGGCATAGAGGTGGCGTGGCTTTCCTTCCATTCGATGGCAGCGCATCCGGGAAGAGTGCGGATATGGGCGAGTGCGGCGTCGATGCCTTCGCGGGGGCCAGCGATGGTGCCGTTGATGCCTTCGCGGGCCAAAAGCAGGGTGCCACATACGCCGCCCGCTTCGCAGATGGCCAGAAGCGGCCCGCGCAAGGCTGCTGGGTCATCGAAGCGGGTGAACTGGTAAAGGGCGGCAACTGTGATCATGGGCGCCTGATACGCCTGTGCGCGGTTTGCGGCAAGATGTCAGGCTGTCTCACCTGCTGCGATGGCCAGACCATCGACCACGGCGGTGAAAACTTCGGAATATTCAAACTCGGCCTGCGGAAATGTGGCCCGCATCAGACGGTCAATGACGCCGACCAGGCTTGATCCGCCAACAAAGATGACCCGGTCCACCTGATCTGCGTTCAACCCGGCAGTGGCAAGCGTGTCTTGCGCGGCTGCCCTGATCTTGTCGGCGTAGGGCCAAAGGCCGGACAGAAGATCGCCCTGCGCCAAATGCGGTCGCAGGCCCTTTTCGACAGGGTCAAGCCGGATGTCACTTTGGCCATCGCGGTTGGCGGTGATCTTTGCGGCTTCGACTGCAAAGGCGATGTCGTGCCCAAGTTCCATTTCCAGAACCGTGACCAACCGTTTCAGCGGTGCGGGGGTGACCGCCAGCCGTACCATGCGTTTGGCATCGCGCACTGCATCGGGGCCATAGACGAAGGCGATCTTTTCCCAGCTTGCAAGTTCGTGGAACAGGGCGGGCGGCACGTCATTGCGGCCCGGCCCAAGTTCGTTCTTCAACTCGCCACCCAACCCCAACTGCGGCATGACCAGCGCGAGGTTCAGCGCGCGGTCAAAGTCGGTGCCGCCGATCCGCACGCCATGGCTGGCGATGATCTTGATGCCGTTGCCAGCCGTTCGAAACAGGGTGAAGTCCGACGTGCCGCCGCCGATATCGACGATCAGGCCCACCCCCTTGCCCGGACCCGCTGCCAGGGCCGCAGCTTCGGGTTCATGAAGGAAGCGCACATCGGAAAAGCCCGCCATGCGGTAACATTCTTCCAGGTCAATCTGAGCCTGCCGGTCGCGCTGCGGATTGGCGGAATGGAAATGCACGGGGCGGCCCGATACGACGCTTTTGATGTGTGCGCCTGTCGCGGCTTCGGCACGCAGGCGCACCTCGGTCAGAAAGCGGGCGATGATTTCCAGAAGCGTCAGCTTTTCGTTCAGGAACTGCCGCCGTTCACGCGCCAAGGGCGTGCCGAGGATGCTTTTCAGCGACCGCATGAAACGGCCATAGCGCCCGTCAATCATTGCCTGAACGGCGGCCGTGCCGACCAGAGTGCGGCGGTCGGCATAGTCCAGAAAGATCGCTGTCGGCAGCGTGTCCTTGCCGGGCTCAAGCGCAATGACGCGAGGGCGCCCCCCGTCCAGCACGGCGGCGGCGGTGTTCGAGGTGCCGAAATCGATGCCAAGGGTAATCTGGCGCATGGGGCTGTTCCGGTAGAAGGCAAGGGCGCGTCCTTAGCAACCGGCAACGGGTCGCGCAAGAAAGCTTTCCTGCCATTGACCCGCGCGCCCCCGATCCTTACCCATATCGCAAAGCGGAGGGAACAAGATGCGGCCTGCCACCCATGCGCTGATCGTCATCGACGTTCAGAATGATTTCTGCCCCGGCGGCGCTTTGGCCGTGGGCGGCGGGGATGAGATCATTCCCCGGATCAATGCGCTGATGGGAGAGTTCCCGGTCAGGGTGCTGACCCAGGACTGGCACCCGGCAAATCATTCTTCGTTCGCGGCAAACCATCCGGGGGCGGCGGCGTTTTCGCTGATGGACATGCCTTATGGTCCGCAGGTCTTGTGGCCCACCCATTGCGTTCAGGGCACGGGCGGCGCCGCCTTTCACGCGGCGTTGCAGACCGACCCGGCCGATCTGGTCATCCGCAAGGGATTCCGACCAGCGATCGACAGCTATTCGGCATTTTTCGAGAATGACCATGAAACGCCCACAGGGCTTGAAGGCTACCTGCGCACGCGCGGCGTGACAGACATTACTCTTGTTGGTCTAGCTACCGATTTTTGTGTTGCCTACTCGGCGATAGATGCCGCTGGGCTGGGCTTTAATGCCACCGTTCTGGAAGGTTCTTGTCGGGCCATCGACCTGAACGGATCGCTGTCGCAAGCGCGCGAAAAGATGCGCGCAGCTGGCGTGAGACTGGATGCCTGACATGGTCGATATCGCCACCCGCGTGCACAATCACAACTGGAAGATTGACCCGATCGTGCGGTCGCTTCTGGACAATGACTTCTACAAGCTGCTGATGTG
>CANJQT010000048.1 GCA_947476475.1 Paracoccaceae bacterium
GTTGGCAGCGGCGTTCACATCAACGCGGTCGGCGGGGATTGCCCCGGCAAGACCGAACTGCATGGCGATATCCTGCTTAGGTCCGATATTTTCGTCGAATATCCGCCACAGACCCGGATCGAGGGCGAGATTCAGCAACTGGATGCCGATTATCCGGTGAAGGAGTTGTGGCAGGTGATGACTGGTGCGATTGCGGGCCGTGCTGATGATCGCGCCATCACGCTTTTCGATTCGGTCGGCTTCGCCATCGAAGACTTCTCGGCGTTGCGCTATGTGCTGAAACAATTGAAAAGTCAGCCGAAATCGTTGCGGTTTTCCGAAGATCTGGACATGATTGCCGACCCGGACGAGCCGCGCGACCTTTACGGCATGCTGCTGCGCAAGCAGGCTGTCAGGGCGGCCTGAAACAGTAAGGGCTCTGTCCTCGCGCTCCCGGGATATTTGAACCACAACGAAAAGGATCAGCCGAGACCGAGCATTTCCCGGATGTCGGCGGGGGTTGCCCCTTCGGCGCGGTATCTGCGCAAGGCGCGGGCATCGTCACGCTTGGCCAGTCGCTTGCCGGTGTCATCGCGGATCAGCCGATGATGGTGATAGGCGGGCGTGGGGAGGCCGAGAAGTGCCTGCAGCAGGCGATGGATGAAGGTCGCCTCGAATAGATCGTCGCCGCGCACCACGTCGGTGATGCCCTGACGCGCATCATCGACGACCACTGACAGGTGATAGGCCGCCGCCCCGATATCCTTGCGGGCCAGAACCAGATCACCAACCCTCTGGCGCATCCAATCAGGGCTAAGAACGTGCCAACCCTGATGATCAGGTCCGGAGTCGTCAAACCCAAGGCGGGCTGGATCGCCCAGCAGGGCCAGCGCCCTGTCCATGTCCAGGCGCACGGCATCGCCGGTCTTTTGGCCGCTCATCGGTCGCCCCCGGCAGGTGCCGGGGTAAACCGGGCCATCGCCCGCTTGCACGCCTTCCTGCGGCGCGGAAAGGGCCGCCTGAATGTCGGCGCGGGTGCAGTGGCAGGGATAGGTCACGCCCATATCCGACAGCCGATCAAGGGCCGCCTGATAGTCAGACAGATGGTCAGACTGCCGCAAGACCGGAGTTTCCCACCTGATCCCCAGCCAGGCCAGATCTTCATGGATGGCGGCTTCATACTCTGGCCGCACGCGGGCGCGGTCGGTATCCTCGATGCGCAGCAGGAAGGTGCCATGAGCGGCGCGAGCCTGTTCAAAGGCGGTCAGCGCCGAAAAAGCATGGCCAAGATGCAAATATCCGGTCGGCGACGGCGCAAAGCGCGTCTGCATCAGCTTTGACCCTGAACCCATTCTGAAAACAGCTCTTTCGCACGGTCTGTATAGGCCTTGTAACGGTCTTTGCGCCCTTTGCGCCCGCCCTTCGCGTCAATCGGCGGAAAGAGGCCAAAGTTGACGTTCATCGGCTGGAAGGTTCGGGCCTCGGCCCCGCCGGTAATGTGGGTGATCAGTGCGCCCATCGCAGTTTCGGGCGGTGGTGGCGGCAGATCCCGTCCAAGGATTTCTGCAGCGGCCATGCGGCCAGCCAAAAGCCCCATCGACGCGCTTTCGACATAGCCTTCGACGCCGGTGATCTGGCCGGCAAAGCGGATGTGTGGCCGCGACCGAAGCCGCATTTGCGGATCAAGCAGCGTCGGGGAGTTTATGAACGTGTTGCGGTGAATCCCGCCAAGCCGGGCAAAGGAAGCATTTTCCAGACCCGGAATCATTTTAAATACATTGGCTTGCGCGCCATACTTCATCTTGGTCTGAAACCCGACAATATTGTAGAGCGTGCCAAGCGCATTGTCGCGGCGCAACTGCACGACCGCATAGGGTTTCACGTCTGGCCGGTGGGCATTGGTCAGGCCGACCGGCTTCATGGGCCCGAAACGCAAGGTTTCGCGGCCCCGTTCTGCCATCACCTCTATGGGCAGGCAGCCATCGAAATAGCCTGCAGTCTCACCTTCGTGAAACTCGGTCTTCTCTGCCGCCAGCAACGCGTCGATGAACGCTTCATACTGATCGCGGTTCATCGGGCAGTTCATGTAAGCGGTCTGCTCGGCCAGTGTCTCGCCCTTGTCATAGCGCGACTGCATCCAGGCGACCGACATATCGACCGATTCCGCATAGACAATCGGTGCGATCGCATCAAAAAACGCCAGGGCTTCGACCCCGGTTTCGGCGCGGATGGCTTCGGCGAGGGCGCCCGAGGTCAGCGGGCCGGTGGCGATGATCCACTGGCCGACAGCGGGCAAAGTGGTGATTTCGCCCTCGGCCACCGAAATCAGCGGATGCGCCAGCAGCCGTTCGGTGACGCTTTGCGAAAAAGGGTCACGGTCGACCGCCAGCGCGCCGCCTGCGGGCAGCCGGTGGCGCTGTGCCATTTCCATGATCAACCCGCCTGCTGCCCGCATTTCCCAGTGCAGCAATCCGACGGCGTTGCGCTCATCATCATCCGAACGGAATGAGTTCGAACAGACCATCTCGGCAAGGTTGCCGGTCCGGTGGGCAAAAGTGCCAACCTTGGGGCGCATTTCGTGAATGCAGACCCGGATTCCCATATTGGCGGCCTGCCAGGCAGCTTCTGCCCCGGCCATACCACCGCCGACGATGTTCAATTGTGCGTCCATCGCTGCGGTTTAGGGCAAAAGAAGATCTTTTGAAAGAGTGGGCGGCGCGGCTTGGAAAGTGCGGCCCACAGGCCTTTTCCACCCCTATCAGTCATGCTAAGGGAGTGAAAAAATACCATATATTGGGAGCAGGCACATGATCCGCAGTTTCTTTGCAGCGACCGCGCTGAGCCTTTTTGCATCTGGCACACTGGCGCAGGGCATCGAAGGTGGCGAGGTTGGGTTGACGTTTGACAACAACACCAACCATGGCACGTCGCAGACCACGCTGGGCGGTTCGCTTGGCTTTAGCCTTGGAGGGCCATCCCTGCAAGGCGACTTGGCCAAACGGATCAACAGCAGCGGCCCCGGGGCAGTGTCATTGGGCACGCATGCCATCGCGAATGTCGGAAGTCAGTCAGCCGTTGGCGCATTCGTGACCTATGACAATCACTCTGGCGCCAGCCATGATTACAACTGGGGCGTCGAGGGGAAGTTCGCCGTCGGGCAGAGTTCGTCGTTTGCGCTGGAAGGCTATGTGATGCGGGTGGCGCGCGATGCTGGGCGAAGCAATTTCAATGCACTTGGAATTGATGCCGAACTGGGGGTTGGTTCCGCCTCGACCTTGAGCGCCGGTTTCTTTTCTGCTGACGATGCGACCAGTCTGAACCGCTATTCCGTTGGATTCAGCCATGAGGTTGCGCCGAACCTGAGCCTTGGCCTGGAGGCAGCGCGCCAGAACTCTGGCAGCCATCGCGATACTGTCCTGGGCCTTTCACTGGGCTACAAGTTCGGAAATGGGGCGACTTTTGGCAACCGCAGTTATCCACAGCTCGTCCCTGGTTTCTGAAACGAAAAAGCGCGGAAACCGGTTTGCCGGTTCCGCGCACATTGAGCGTCTGATTGAAGTGTGGTCAGGACGGTCGCGTCAGAAACCAACTTCAATATCAAGATCAGCCATATAACCATTGGCCCGCAGGTCACCGGGAAGCGGCCCTGCCAGCCTGCGTTCGGAGCGCGGACCGGCGATCACGTCAGACCTTGCGGCAAAGAAGTTTGCCAACCAGCGCCGCAATCCGCCGGTTTTCGTTTGGGGAATATCAAAGTTGTCCGCCAGTCCGATGTAAGCCATTTGTCCCTACCTTTATGCCAATGAGCCGCCGCTCTTTGTTCATGGGTTGACTGTCTTGGCTGAGTCTGACGGCAGTGGGTTAAAAATGTGTCAAAATCCGCTCGATGCAAAAAATACCATGCAAAAGGCCGGTGACGGGATCAACCCGGTCACCGGCCTTTGATTTTCAACGCCAAATTTACTCTGCGTTGTCTTGTGATGCGGCCTCTTCCTCGTCGCTGGCAATGCGGGCCACCGACACGACTTCTTCATCAGCGCCGGTATCGAACACCTTGACCCCGCCTGCCGACCGTGAGCGGAAGGAAATGCCATCCACCGGACAGCGGATCGACTGGCCGGTCGAGGTGGCGAGCATCACCTGATCATCGGATTCAACCGGGAAGCAGGCCACCAAGCGGCCGCCACGCGACCCTTGCGAGATCGCCTTCACCCCCTGGCCGCCACGCCCACGGACCGGATAATCGTGCGAAGACGACAACTTGCCTAGCCCGCTTGCGGTGATCGTCAGGATCAGATCTTCGGCCATGGCCATTTCGGCATAGCGTTCATCGCTGAGGCTACCCTCTTCGGCCACGGCTTCTTCTTCGGCCTCGGGGGCTTCTTCGTCAGCTACCTCGGCGCCAAGTTCCGCGCGCCGGCGCTTCAGAAAGGCTGCGCGTTCCCAAGGTTCCGCTTCGAAGTGCCCAATGACCGACATCGACACCACCGCATCCCCGGCGGCCAGGCGCACGCCACGAACCCCGGTTGAATCGCGGCCCTTGAAAACTCGCACTTCGGTTGTCGGGAATCGAATGGCGCGCCCGGCGGTCGTGACCAGCATGACATCGTCATTTTCATCGCAGATGCGCACATTCACCAGCGAAACACCGTCGGGCAGCTTCATGGCGATCTTGCCGTTTCGCATTACGTTGGTGAAATCCGACAAGGCGTTGCGGCGCACATCACCTTCCGATGTGGCGAAGAAGATCTGCAGGTTGTCCCAGTCTTCCTCAGGCGCATCCACCGGCATCAGGGCCGCAATAGAGACGCCCTGTGCAATCGGCAGGATGTTGATCATAGCCTTGCCCTTTGCCTGACGGCCCGCCAATGGCAGGCGCCAGCATTTCAGCTTGTAGACCATCCCGTCGGTGGTGAAGAACAAAAGCTGCGTATGGGTGTTTGCCACAAACAGGGTCGTGACGACGTCGTCTTCCTTGGTCTGCATCGAGGCAAGGCCCTTGCCACCCCGACGCTGCGCACGGAATTCCGCCAAAGGCGTGCGTTTGATATAGCCACCCGAGGTGATGGTGACGACCATATCCTCGCGTTCGATCAGGTCTTCGTCATCAAGGTCTCCGGCCCAGTCCACGATTTCGGTCCGGCGCGGCACGGCAAAAGCCTCTTTCACCTCCCGCAGTTCGGATGAAATGATCGCCATGATCCGTTCGCGTGAACCCAGAATATCCAAGTAATCGCGGATCTTTGCAGCAAGATCTTCAAGTTCGTCGGTGATTTCCTTGACACCCATCGCCGTCAATCGCTGCAAGCGCAGGTCCAGAATGGCGCGGGCCTGAATTTCCGACAGGTTATAGGTGCCGTCGTCGTTTACCGGATGGGTTGGATCATCAATCAGCTTGATATATTCAAGGATCGAATGCGCCGGCCAGCGCCGGGTCATCAGCCGTTCGCGTGCCTCTGCCGGATCGGCGGACGACCGAATGGTTGCCACCACTTCATCGACGTTCGACACAGCCACCGCCAAACCGCAAAGTATATGGCTGCGCTCGCGCGCCTTTCGCAGTTCGAACGCCGTGCGCCGCGCCACAACTTCTTCCCGGAAGGTAATGAAATATCGCAGAAAATCGCGCAGGGTCAGCTGTTCCGGTCGGCCGCCGTTCAGCGCCAGCATATTGCAGCCGAACGAGGTTTGCATGGGCGTGAAGCGGAAAAGCTGGTTCAAAACCACCTCGGGCGTCGCATCACGCTTCAGTTCGATCACCACGCGCACGCCGACCCGGTCGGATTCGTCCTGCACATGGGCGACGCCTTCGATGCGCTTGTCACGCACCAGTTCGGCGATCTTTTCGATCATCGTCGCCTTGTTCACCTGATAGGGAATCTCGTCCAGAATGATCGCATAACGGTCTTTCCGCAGCTCCTCGATCCGGGTCTTGGCCCGGATGATGACCGATCCACGCCCCTCCAGATAGGCTTTGCGCGCTCCGGAACGGCCCAGGATGATCCCGCCTGTCGGAAAATCCGGGGCGGGCACGTAATCCATCAGCGCTTCGATGGACAGGTCTGGATTGTCAATCAACGCCAGCGTTGCATTGATCACCTCGCCCAGATTATGCGGCGGAATGTTGGTGGCCATGCCGACGGCAATGCCGCCCGCACCATTGACCAGCATGTTCGGGAAGCGCGCAGGCAGAACCGTGGGTTCGCGGTCCTTGCCGTCGTAATTATCCTGAAAATCGACGGTGTCTTTTTCGATGTCGGCCAGAAGGCTGGCCGCCGCCTTGTCCATTCGCACTTCGGTATAGCGCATGGCAGCGGCGTTATCGCCGTCCATCGAGCCGAAGTTGCCCTGCCCGTCCAGAAGCGGCAGCGACATGGAAAACCCCTGCGCCATCCGAACCAGGGCGTCATAGATGGCGGCATCGCCGTGGGGGTGGTATTTCCCCATCACATCGCCAACCGGGCGGGCCGACTTGCGATAGGATTTGTCGTGGGTATTTCCGGTTTCGTGCATCGCATAAAGGATGCGCCGATGCACAGGTTTCAGACCGTCGCGCAGGTCTGGAATCGCCCGACTGACGATCACGCTCATCGCGTAATCCAGATAGGCCGTGCGCATTTCCTGCTCGATCGCAATCGAGGGGCCCGCATGCGCCATGCGAACGTGGGATTCTTCTTCTTTTTCAGGAACTTCCGGTTCGTCTGTCACGTGACTGCCCGCGCTTTCGGATTTTCTAGATTTTGTTATGCGCGACTATACCCCAACCTATCTCTGGGGTGCAATGGCAGCCTGTCCGCAATCAGCTTTCGGGTGTCAGAATCTCGGTCTCAACCCCATTGCGCAGGGCTGTGTAAAAGCAACTTCTGCGGTTGGTGTGGCAGGCGGGCCCGGTCTGTTCAACCCGCAGCAAAAGGCAGTCCCGATCGCAGTCCAGCCGCGCCTCGACCAGCCTTTGCACATGGCCGGAACTCTCGCCCTTTACCCAGAAGCTTTGCCGCGACCGCGACCAATAGGTCACCCGCCCGCTGTCCAGCGTCCGCGCCACCGCAGCCGCGTTCATCCATGCCAGCATCAGCACTTCGCCCGTCTGGTGATCCTGCGCTATCGCCGGGATCAATCCGTTTGCGTCATAAGTCAGGCTCGCCGGATCAAACCGCATGATCATCCCTTTGCTTTCCGCATTCCCGCGCCTATCTCTAGGCTGAAACACCCGCAGGTTCAAATGAGCGAGACCGACCTCATCAAGCTTTATTCGCAGCGCATTCTGGCGCTGGCCGCCGATATTCCCCACGCTGAACGTTTGCCTGCACCCACCGCCAGCGCCACGCGCCGCTCTCCGCTTTGCGGCTCGACGGTGACGGTCGATCTTGTGGTCGAAAACGGGCGCATAGCAGAATTCGGCCAAGAGGTTCGCGCCTGCGCCCTTGGTCAGGCTTCTGCCGCCATCGCAGGTGCCCAGATGATCGGACGCACCGGCGAAGATCTCACCCGCGCCCGCGACCAGTTGGCCGCAATGCTGCAACAAGGCGGACCGATCCCCGTCGCCCCGTTCGATGGCTATGAGACCCTTTCCCCAGCGCGCGACTACAAGAACCGCCACGCTTCGATCCTGCTGGTCCTCGAAGCCGCCATCGACGCCTTCAGCAAGACAGCCTGATCCCTTTCATCTTGGCCCAAATACTCCAGGGGATGCGGGGGACAGCGTCCCCCGCCGTTCACGAAAAAAGCCGCCATTGTCGAAGGACAACGGCGGCAGGAAGCGGGTTCCGGTAGCGGGTGGGCCGACTGGGGGTCGGCAAGCGGGACAGGCATGCCCCCGGATGATCCGCGCGGGCAGAAACAGGCAAAGATCAGATCAGGTCGGTCAGATTCAGACTGACAACCAGCATGGCCACCAGCGACAGGATGCCTGCGGCATCCTGCATCAATGTTCCTTGCGAACGGCGCACGGCGTCTTTTAGGTCATTCAGCATCGCAACCTCCCCAAATCAGATAAGTTGCTACTTTGTTCTCATATGAAAGACAATCTGTAAAGAACTTTTTAGGAACATATGAGAACAAACCGTTAACCTACGGAAATCAACCGGATCGCCTGATCCTGCCCCGTCAGCCACAAAAGCACCCGCGCCGCTTGCCCGCGCGCTCCGGTCAGGCCCGGATCGGCGGCCAGCAGCGCGCGCGCATCGCTTTGCGCCGTGGCCATCAGCCCGGCCTGCCGTTCCAGATCGGCCACCCGGAATCTGGGCAGGCCCGATTGCGCCGTGCCGATCAGATCGCCCGCGCCGCGCATCGCCAGATCTTCTTCGGCAATGCGAAACCCGTCCTCGCTTTCCCGCAATATCTGCAGGCGCCGCTCGGCGGTGTCGGACAGCGGCGGCTGATACATCAGCAAGCAGGTCGATTCAGCCGCCCCGCGTCCGACCCGTCCGCGCAACTGGTGCAGCTGCGCCAGCCCGAAAATCTCGGCCCGCTCGATGACCATGATCGAGGCGTTGGGCACATTCACCCCCACCTCGATCACCGTGGTCGCCACAAGAACCTGGCAGCGCCCCGACACAAAGGCCGCCATCGCCGCATCCTTTTCGGCGGGCGGCATCTGCCCATGCACCAGCCCCACCACCCCTTCGCCCAACAGCGCACGCAGGGTCTTGAACCGTTCTTCGGCCGCCGTCAGATCAACCAGTTCGCTTTCCTCGACCAGCGGACAGACCCAATAGGCCTGCCGCCCGTCAGCTACTGCCTGACGCAGGTGGCCTACCACCTCATCATAGCGCCCCGCCGACACAAGTGCTGTGCGCACCGGTTTGCGCCCCGCCGGTTTTTCATCCAGCACGGAAACATCCATGTCGCCATATTGCGCCAGCGCCAGCGAACGCGGGATCGGTGTTGCGGTCATCACCAGCACATCTGCGGCAATGCCCTTTTCGCCAAGCTCCATCCGCTGCGCGACGCCAAAGCGGTGCTGTTCATCCACTACGGCCAGCCGCAGATCATGAAAGACCACGTCCTTTTGAAAAACCGCGTGGGTGCCAACCAGCACATGAATGTCGCCCGCAGCAAGGGCGCGCAGTTTCGCCGCCCGCTCTGCCCCCTTGTCCCGGCCCGACAAAATCTCGACCACCACACCGGCACTTTCGGCCAGCGGGCGCAGACTGTCCAGATGCTGGCGCGCAAGGATTTCGGTGGGGGCCATCATCACCCCCTGCCCGCCTGCCTCGACAGCAACCAGAAGCGCCATGAAAGCGACGAGGGTCTTGCCCGACCCAACATCACCCTGCAAAAGCCTGCTCATCCGCCGCTCTGACGCCATGTCGGCTGCAATCTCGGCCATTGCCCGTTCCTGTGCGCCCGTGGGCCGATAGGGCAAGGCCGCCAGCACCTTTGCCTGCAAGCGCCCGGTCGCATTGCTGGCCCTACCTTTGCCGCGCCGAAAGACGGTGCGGGCAAGCGACAGGGTCAACTGATGGGAAAAAAGTTCGTCATAGGCCATGCGCGTGCGGGCAGGCGCGTGGGGGGCAAGATCATCCGGGCCCTGCGGCTGATGGGCGGCGCGCACGGCATCTGCCCAGTCGGGCCAGCCTTCCCGCGCCTTCAGCGCCGGATCAATCCATTCGGCAAGCCTTGGCACCCGCGCCAGTGTTGCCGCAACCGCCTTGGCCATCAGCTTTTGCGTCACCCCTGCCGTCAGCGGATAGACGGGTTCGAACGCCGGAAGTTCGCCCGCCTCTTCGGGGCCCAGCACATGGTCGGGGTGAACCATCTGCGCGATGCCGTCGAAAATCTCGATCTTGCCGGAAATCAGCCGCCGCTGGCCGGTCGGCAGCAGCTTTTGCAGGAAATCGCCCTTGGCGTGGAAGAACACCAATTGGAATTCCGTCGCCGCATCGCGCACGAACACCCGCGCCGGGCCACCCTTGCGGCGCGGCGGAACATGGGCGCCCACCTCCACCTCGACGGTCACGGTGGCGGGCGGCACTACGTCGCGAATACTGGCGCGCACCCGCCGATCCACGCCCGCATAGGGCAAGGTGAACAACAGATCGCGCGGACGTTCCACCCCAAGGGCCGGAAACAGCTTGGCCGTCTTCGGGCCGACCCCGTCCAGCGTTTCAAGATCCGCAAACAGCGGGAAAAGGGCGGCAGGGCGGCTCATGCGCAGATCAGCCTAAGCCAGGCATCTTCATCGATTGTTTCGATCCCCAGTTTCAACGCCTCTTTCGCCTTTGACCCGGCGCCGGGACCAGCGACCAGAAGATCGGTTTTTGCGCTGACCGAGCCTGCGACCTTCGCCCCCAATGCCTCTGCCCGCGCCTTGGCCTCGGCGCGCGTCATCTTTTCAAGGGTTCCGGTGAAGACAATGGTCTTGCCGGCGACCGGGCTGCCCTCGGTCCTTGGTGGCGCCACTTCCTGAACCTCAAGTTCGGCCACCAACCGGTCGATAGACGCGCGTTCGGCCGCCTGATGGAAACTGTTCACCACCGAGGCCGCCAGAACATCACCCACCCCGTCTATCGCCGTCAGTGCCGCCCATTCCGGCCCCTCGCCCACGTGTGCTGCGGTCATGGCCGACTCGAACGCGGCCCAGGTGCCGTAGTTGCGCGCCAGAAGGTTTGCGGCACTTTCGCCGACATGCCGGATCCCAAGCGCAAAGATCAGCCGGTTCAGCGGGATTTTTCTTTTATCCTCAATCGCCTGAAAGAGGTTTGTGACCGATTTTTCGCCAAAACCGTCGCGGTTCTTCAGCTTGGTGATATTGGTCGCATCGCGGGCGGCCAAAGTGAAGATCTCCGCAGGTTCCCGCACTGGCAGTTGATCGTCGGCAAAGAACATCTCAATCTGCCTGGCTCCAAGGCCTTCTATGTCAAAAGCCCCGCGGCTGACGAAGTGCTTCAGCTTTTCCACCGCTTGCGCCGGACAGATCAGCCCCCCGGTGCAGCGGCGGACCGCGTCGCCTTCTTCACGTACAGCGTCCGACCCGCATTCGGGACACTGCCGCGGAAAGACATAGGCCAGAGCACCTTCAGGGCGCTTGGACAGATCGACATCGGCCACCTTCGGGATCACGTCGCCAGCGCGGTAAACCTGCACCCAATCGCCGATGCGGATGTCCTTGCCGTCGCGGATCAGATTGCCCTTTGCATCCCGACCGGCGATGTAATCTTCGTTGTGCAAGGTGGCGTTTGAAACGACCACCCCGCCCACAGTCACCGGCGTGAGCCGCGCCACGGGCGATAAGGCCCCGGTGCGGCCCACCTGAATGTCGATCGCCTCTAGTCGGGTCCAGGCAAGTTCGGCGGGAAATTTGTGCGCAATCGCCCAACGCGGAGTGGTCGAACGAAACCCCAGACGGGCCTGCAATGCCAGATCGTCAACCTTGTAAACCACTCCGTCAATATCATAGCCCAAACTGGCGCGGGCCTGCTCTATCTCACCGTAAACTGTCAAAAGCTCTGCCGTTGTCCGACACAGCTGGGTGCGCGGGTTCACCTGAAAGCCCATTTCCCGAAGCCGCCCGACCGCATCCATCTGGGTTCGTGCCAAAGGCGCGCTCACCTCGCCCCAACTGTAAGCGAAAAACCGCAAGGGCCGCGCGGCGGTGATCGTGGCATCCAGTTGCCGCAGGCTTCCGGCAGCGGCATTGCGCGGGTTGGCAAATATCTTTTCGCCGGCCGCGGCCTGACGCGCGTTCAGCGCCGCGAAGTCGGCATGGCTCATGTAAACCTCGCCGCGCACCTCCAGCACAGCAGGGGCCCCTGACAGAGCTTTCGGGATGTCGGCAATCGTGCGGGCGTTTTCAGTGACATTTTCCCCCACCTCGCCATCGCCGCGTGTGGCCGCCTGCACCAGTTGCCCCGCCTCATAACGTAGGGAAAGCGACAGGCCGTCGATCTTCGGTTCGGCGGTAAAAGCCAAGGGTGCGTCGTCGGTCAAGTTAAGGAATGACCGAACCCGCCCTGCAAAATCTGCCACATCCTCATCGGCAAAGGCGTTTTCCAGCGAAAGCATCCGCACCGCATGGGTGACTTTGGCGAAGGTTTCGGACGGGGCCGCCCCCACCTGCCCGGTAGGGCTACCCACCGCAAATTCCGGAAATCGCGCTTCTATCAACGCCAGCCGCTGCTTGAGCGCGTCATACTCCGCATCGGATATCTCAGGCGCGTCTTCACGGTGATAGGCAAGGTTGGCCCGCGCGACCTTTGCCGCAAGCCTTTCCCATTCTGCCCGCGCGTCAGCTGCGGTCAACTGTTCAACGTCACGATCCGCCATGCCGCGCCCCCGATCCATGCCTCACTGTTAGGATCAAGCGCTTCACGGGTCCAGAGGGTCAATCGACCGCGCCTGCACCTTTCATTGCCCCGACCAGCCGAATGGCAGCTGGCCACGGCTACCGCGCGAAAGGTGCGGCCCCTTGCGGATGCCGCCCCCGAGGGTGGTGCAGTCCCGCCTGTGTTAGCAGGTCAGGCCCCGACCGCCAGCTTTCGCTGGCTGGCCTCGCCTTGCGGTTCGCGCAGCACATAGCCGCGCCCCCAAACGGTTTCGATGTAATTTTCCCCACCCGTCGCCTCTGCCAGCTTCTTGCGCAGTTTGCAGATGAAAACATCAATGATCTTCAGTTCTGGCTCGTCCATGCCGCCATAAAGATGGTTCAGAAACATTTCCTTGGTCAGCGTCGTGCCCTTGCGCAGGGACAGTAGTTCCAGCATCTGATATTCCTTGCCGGTCAGATGAACTGGCAACCCATCGATATCGACGGTTTTGGCATCCAGATTGACATTGATATGGCCGGTCCGGATTACCGATTGCGCATGGCCTTTCGAGCGGCGGATGATCGCGTGGATTCTGGCCACCAGTTCCTCGCGGTGGAAGGGCTTGGTCATGTAATCGTCGGCGCCGAAGCCAAATCCGCGGATCTTGTTTTCCGTATCGTCGGCACCTGACAGTATCAGAATCGGCGTGTCGATCTTTGACAATCGCAATTGGCGCAGAACCTCGTGCCCGTTCATGTCGGGCAGGTTCAGATCGAGCAGGATCAGGTCGTAGTCATAAAGTTTGGCAAGATCGATCCCCTCCTCACCCAGGTCGGTGCAGTAGACATTGAGGTTGGCATGCGTCAGCATCAATTCGATGCTGCGCGAGGTGGTTGGATCATCCTCAACCAAAAGAATTCTCATCGACCGCACTCCGCGTTAATCGGTTCATTAACCTGACGATGAACCTAAATGGTTAATCACTGGTTACCGATACAACCATAACGCGCATTTCGGTCTAAAGTTGACGATACCTTTGAATCGCTGTCACTTTGAGCGCCTTTTCCCCATGCGCCTCTATAGCGTGGCGCCAGATTTCGAACTCCTCTGCAGATAGCCCATAGCGATCAAGCGCCTCTTTCAGTGAAAGCAACCCAAAAGCCACCGCCTTGACCACGCGCGCCTTGCGGCTTGCAACCCAGCGCCGGGTTTCAGGCGGCGGCAGGTCAGCCCGCGTCATGATCGTGCCATCCGGCAATGTCACCGCCCTGGGACTGTCGATTTTCTTAAGGAACATTGCGCCCCCCTTTCCTTCACCGCCTGAAGCCTCGCCCAACAGATTTAACGCGCAATGAAACCGCGCCTTGTGAGTGCGTAGAATTTTCCTATATTCCAGCGCATCACCCGGAGAGAATGATGCCCCTCGACCAGCCTCTGAATTCGCTTGGCTTTGCCAAACCTCCGGCCCAGACGCGGGTGGTGGTGGCGATGTCTGGCGGTGTCGACAGTTCGGTGGTTGCTGCCCAACTGAAGGACGAGGGCTATGACGTCGTGGGCGTCACGCTGCAGCTTTACGATCATGGCGCCGCGCTTGCAAAAAAAGGCGCCTGTTGCGCAGGCCAAGACATTCATGACGCCCGTCGGGTGGCCGAGGCGATGGGCTTTCCCCATTATGTTCTCGATTACGAAAACATGTTCCGGGAAGCCGTGATTGAAGAATTCGCCGATGCCTATCTGGCCGGTGCGACCCCGGTGCCCTGTATCCGGTGCAATGAACGGGTGAAATTCAAGGATCTTTTGGCTACAGCCAAGGATCTGGATGCCGATTGCATGGCGACCGGCCATTATATCCAGCGCAAGATGGGAGCCCACGGGGCAGAATTGCATTGCGCGGCTGACGCGAACCGCGACCAAAGCTATTTCCTGTTCTCAACGACAAGCGAACAGCTTGATTTCCTGCGGTTTCCGCTGGGGCATTTGCCATCAAAGGCGGAAACCCGGGCACTTGCCGCGAAATATGGCCTTTCGGTTGCCGACAAGCCTGACAGCCAGGATATCTGTTTCGTTCCCGATGGAAATTACGCAGCCGTCATCGAAAAGCTCCGCCCGGGCGCCGCCGATCCGGGCGAGATCGTCGATCTTGCCGGAGCCGTCCTTGGTCAGCACCGTGGCGTCATCCATTATACGATCGGTCAGCGCCGGGGCCTTGGAATCGGTGGAACCGGTGATCCGCTTTATGTCGTCAGACTGGAGCCTGAAACCCGCCGCGTGGTCGTCGGGCCGAAAGAGGCGCTAGCCACCCGGACTGTGCCAGTGCGCGAGATCAACTGGCTGGGTGACGCGGGCTTCGACACGGCTGGCGAATGGCATGTATCGGTCAAAATTCGGTCGACCAGACCGCCGCGCCCCGCGGTGATCCGGCCCTTGTCGGCCACCGAGGCGACGGTTGAACTTCTGGACCCTGAAGATGGGGTCAGCCCGGGTCAGGCTTGCGTCTTTTATGACCCCGGTTCAAGCCGCATTCTGGGCGGTGGCTGGATCTGGAAAGGCCGCTGACGGACAATTGCGGCAAAATCCCGGGAACGGGATTTTTTCAAAAGTTTTCGCAAAACTTTTGGCGCGCGATGCCGGACGTTGCTGGTCGCCAAGGCCGCATGGTTGCGCGAAAGGGTGTTTTCAAACGGAAGCCGCAGGCAACTGCGCCAGTACGGAGCGGGCCGCACGCAGGCCTGGCGCTTCCTGGCCCCGTCCCAGCCTATCCATGGTCATGTCCTGGGCTGCGATCTGAAGGGCGCGCTCTGCCGGATCGGTCAAAAGGCGGGCCAATGCATTGGCGATCAGCCCCGGCCGGCAGGCAGGGCCAAGAAATTCCGGCACGGCGCGGGTTTCAGAGACAATGTTGACCAACGTCACCGTATCGATCAGAGATGCGCGCTTCATCAGCCACCAGGTCAGCCGGTTGAAATCATGGGCGATGACCATCGGCACATGGTTGGCCGCCAATTCCAGGCTGACAGTTCCGGACGCCGCCAAAGCCAGATTGGCGGCGCCAAAGGCCGCGCGTTTGGCTTCTGCGTCCTCGAGGATCAAGGGCGGATGTCTCCAGCCTGCCGTCATTTGCCCCACCAGCGGTGCGACCCCGCGGACGGTGGGCAGAGCCACACGCAACCCGGGATTATCCTTTCGCAATACTTCAATTGCCGCTTCGAAGCGCGTCAGAAGGCGACCAACTTCACCCTTGCGCGATCCGGGCAAGCACAAAAGCAGCGGTTGATCCGGGCCGATGGCATGGGCTTCGCGAAAATCGGCAACTGCGGCGGCGCTGGCGCAGGGTTGGGCCACAACCGGATGGCCGACAAAATCGCAGCTCATGCCGGCAGCCTGCATGTAAGGTGGTTCGAACGGAAAAAGCGCCAGCACATGGTCGATAAAGGGGGCCATTGCGGCAGCCCTGCCGGGTCGCCAGGCCCAGACTGTGGGCGCGACATAATGGATGGTCTTCTGGCTCGGGTTGGCCGCACGCACCAGCCGGGCCACACGCAGGCAAAAGTCCGGGCTGTCGATGGTGATCAGTGCATCTGGGGCCGCCCGTGTCACTGCTTTTGCGGTCTCAGTGATGCGGCGCTTGAGCTGGCGGTATTTGGGCAGGATCTCAGCCAGACCCATAACCGACAACTCCTCCATCGGGAACAGGCTTTTCAGCCCCTCGGCCTCCATCAGCGGCCCGCCAACACCTTCGAACGTCACATGAGGCGACAGTGTCTTCAGCCCCACCATCAACGCAGCCCCCAGCGCGTCCCCAGAGGGTTCGCCGGCGATCAAAAACAGTTTCATGGCTGCCGTGACCACAGAAAAAGGCCCAGTTCGCCCGCCTCGGCCACCATTTCGGCGCGGTCCATCAACAAGACAGCGCCCGCAGCCCAGGCAATGCCGCCAAGCCCGGCCCGCGCCGCTGCGCGCACGGTTTCGGGGCCAAGCGCCGGCAAGTCAATGCGGCGGTCCTGCCCCGGCTTCGGGGCCTTGTATAGCAACCCTTTTGCCCCGGCCTTGTCCGGACGAAGGCCACTGGCATTGCGCGCGACAAAATCCAGCATTGCGTCGGTGCCGGGCAGGCTTTCGACAGCAAGGCAAAGGCCCTGTGCAACCACAGCCCCCTGCCCCAGATCCAAAGCCCCAAGCCCAGCCACGATGGCAGCCGCGCGAGCGGCATCCTTTTCATCGGCTGCGGTCACGCTGCCCGCCAAAATGCCCGGACCCGGCAGCAGGTCAGGGGCAAGCTGATCGGCCCCGACAACTTCGAAGTCAAACTCTTCGAACAGGCCTATCACTGCCCGCAGGGCCGCGTCGTCGCCCGCCTGAAGGGCGGCAAGCAGGCGCGGCACCAGACTGGCGGTTCGGTTGTCGAACAATTCAGGTTCAAGGCGCGGGCGGCGCACAGACCCGGCAAAACAGACGCGAGTCACGCCCGCTTCGGCCAGATGATCGAAAAAGGGCACAAGCCGTTCAACACGAAATGCAAGGGTGTCTTGCCCTGGCACGGAACTTGGGAAGCCTTCCATCTCTGCCACCAGAAAGGGGGTCCCCGCAGCTTCAAGTGTGCAGGCCAACAGGCCGGGAAGTGCGCCCTGCCCAGCGATGATCGCAGTCTTGGTCATCGCGGGGCTAGGAAGGAACGGTCCGTGGGGCCAAGGATGAAATCCAGAACCTCGCGCACATAAGGGTTGTCGGTGCCTTCATCGGCGCGGCCGCGGGCGCTGTCGCGGAATGACCCACCCGAAAGATCGCTGAGAAGATCACGCAGCGCATGCAGATCAGAGCGGTCCGCCCCACGGCGCTTCAGCCCCACGAGGTTGAGCCCGTCCAGTTGCCCGCGCGGCCCTTGCACCAATCCATGCGGGATCACGTCGGCGGTCACCATCGTCACCGCGCCGATCATCGCCCCTCGACCTATGCGTACGAATTGATGCACCCCCGACAGGCCCCCGACAATCACTTCATCCTCGAGTACGCAATGGCCGGCGATGGCAACGCTGTTGGCCAGGATCACCTTGTTGCCGATCAGGCAATCATGCGCGACATGCGAATTCGCCATATAGAGGCCGTCATCGCCTACGCGAGTGACACCGCCACCGCCTTCGGTTCCGGTGTTCATCGTCACGTTTTCACGGATCCTGTTGCGCGCGCCGATGATCAGGCGGGTCTGTTCGCCTTTGAATTTAAGATCCTGCGGCACCTGCCCCAACGAAGCAAAGGGAAAGACCACCGTCCCGGCACCGACCTCTGTAAGGCCGGTGACCACGACATGGCTTTTCAGTTCGACCCCTTCAGCCAGCTTCACATCCGGGCCGATCAGGCAGAATGGCCCGATGCGGCAGCCCGCACCGATTACGGCGCCGGGCGCGATGAGGGCAGAAGGATGAACGATGGCGCCTGGGTCGATGGCCATCACATCAGTCCCGCAAATCCATCATCGCGGTGATGTCCGCCTCGCAGGCGACCTGGTCGCCCACCTTGGCTTGCCCATGGAACTTCCAGATCTTTCCGCCGCCACGCAAGACCGTCATGTGCAATTCCAGAACATCGCCTGGCACTACCATGCGGCGGAATTTGCAATTGTCTATCGACATGAAATAGGTCAGCAGGTCGCGGCCAACCACGTCCATGGAAATGCCTACAAGAACCGCCGCCGCTTGTGCCATCGCCTCGACGATTGTCACGCCGGGCATGATCGGCTTAGCCGGAAAATGGCCCTGAAAATGCGGCTCGTTATAGGTTACGTTCTTGATACCGACGCAGCCTTTGTTCGGCACGATATCCTTGACCTTGTCGATCAGCAAAAACGGATAGCGATGCGGAATGATACGTTGAATCAGATGAATGTCGGCTTCGGTATACTCGGCTGATGTGGACATGCCTTGTCTATGCTCCCCCGTTAGACTGGCAGAGGCTGAAGCCCCGGTCTGGCCTTGCTAACAAGTCAAGCCATGACTGGCAAGCGATCAAGGGGAGGCGCTGCCGTCACCAAGTTTGGCGTCAATTGCCGCAACTATCGCATCGGTTGCATCAATGGACCTGACCGAGAGGAAGATCGCGCGACTATCAAGAATGGCGACGGCACCGCGTGCTGTCATCACCTCGCCCATGATGGGCAAGACCGAATCCAGAAAGGCCTTACGATCCGCATCGCGCCGCGCTGTCAGGTCGCGTGCCTTGCCATCCTGCGCAGCACGGATGCCAGTCACGCGCTTGTCAAATTCGTCGGCAAGCACGCGGAAGTCTGCGGGGGCCATCGTCACCCGCTTGTCCGTCAGTGCCTTTTCCTCGGCGGTCAGTGCCGCCTCGATCTTGCGGTTTTCGGCCTGTAGTTCGCGCGATGCCGCCTCAAGTTCGGCTTGCATCCGCTTTCCCCAGAGGGACTCGCTGAACAGCCGTTCCTGATCGACGGTCAGAACCGCGCTTGCCGGCGGGGCCTGCTGCGCCCGCACTGCCGTTCCGGCGAAACCGGACGACAGAACCATGGCAAGAAGAACCCCCCGCGCGCGCTTCATCAGAACTTCGTCGAAACCGTCAGATCGAAGGTCTGTTCCTTGTCATAGGTTTCCTTCTCGATGGCTTTTGAGAAGTTGAAACGCAGCGGGCCAAGAGTCGACTCCCAGTAAAGCGAAACGCCGACTGCCGAACGGAGGTGCATGCCGTCATCAATCGTACCCGGCGAATCCAGCCCCCAGACAGAGCCGATATCGGCAAAAACACCGCCCGATATGCCGTACTCTTCTGGCAGACCGACCGGGAACTGGGCTTCAAAACGCGCCGCGGCGAACAGATTGCCCCCGAGGGCATCCTGGTTCACTGCTGTCAGATCGCGCGGACCGATCCCGTTCGGCTCGAAGCCACGGATCTTGCCGTTGCCGGTGAACCGATCAAGGAACCGTGTCTGCGTTCCATTCAGCGCCGTCACTGCACCCGCCTCGAACTCGGCACGCAGCGTAATCTCTTCGTTCCAGACTTTCGTCTGATACGTGGCAGACAGGTTGGTGGTCAGCGCATCGATATCACCGCCAAGCCCGGCAAAATCCTGGCCAAACGTCAACAGAAGGTTCGAATTCGGATTCATGCCGCTCAGACGCGTATCATAACTCAGGGTGTAGCCAACCGCGCTGGTAACTTCGGCCCCGCGTGCTTCGTCTGCAGCCAGAAGCGTTGACGATGATGCGCTGACGTTGAAAATTTCGTCCTTCGACAGTTTGTAACGCAGTTCCAGCCTTGTTTGTTCCGTCAGCGGGAATTCAAGCGATGGTGCGAAACCAAGCCGCTTGGTCGAGTAATTAGAATTGTCGTTTTCAGATGTATTGTACCATCCGCTCAACTTCAACTTCAGATCTCTGTCCAGCAAATGCGGCTCGATGAACGTCAGCGAATTCTTCTGGTTCGCGGCCGCAGTCGCAACGTTGACGCTGATATACTGGCCGCGTCCAAGGAAGTTCGATTCAGACAGACCGATGTTCACACCAAACCCGTCCGCAACCGAATAGGAGGCCCCCAGCGTCAGCGACCCGGTCGGTTGTTCTTCGACATTCACGTCGACAATCACACGATCTTCGCTGGTGCCCTGACGCGCCTGCACGTCCGCCGTCTTGAAGAACCCAAGCGCGCGGATCCTTTCGGCGCTTTGACGAATTTCGCGCGGGCTGAAGGGGTCGCCTTCGGCAGAGCGGAACTCACGGCGCACGACTTTGTCCACGGTTGTGGCATTGCCCTCGATGTCGATCCGTTCGACAAAGACGCGTGCGCCTTTGGTCAGGACGAAGTCCAGATCCAGGGTCTGATTACGCTCGTCACGGGTAATGCGCGGCTCGACGGTCACGAAATCCAAGCCCTGCCGGACGGCAATCGCCTCCATACGTGCAATCGTGTTATCGACGACGGTCGGCGAATAAGTCACGCCTTTGCGGATACGAATGGCCTTGGCATATTCGGTCAGATCTATGCCCTCGATCTCGCTGTGCGCTGTTACATTGGCGAAGCTGTAACGCTGACCTTCACGAATATCGAACGTCAGGAAGAAGGCATCCCTTTCGCGCGAAAACTCGGAATTCACGCCTAAAACTACCGCGTCGATATAGCCACGCGAACGGTAAAAATCGGTCAGCAGCTGCTTGTCCAGTTCGGTGCGGTCCGCGACGTAGGTATCGCGCTGGACCAAGGTGCGGAATATCCCGGCCTGTTTGGTTTCCAGTACCTGCCGCAAGCGACGGTCCGAATAGGCACGGTTGCCGGTAAAGGAAAGGCGCTCGACCTCGGTGTTCCTGCCCTCGCGGATTTCAAAGACCAGATCTACCTTGTTGCCATCGCGCAGGATGACCCGCGGCTCGACCCGGGCCGCCAGACGCCCGGCCTGCGCGTAAGCGTCGGCAATGGCAGCGGCATCTTCTTCGGCCTGCGCCGCCGAATAGACACGGCGCGCCTGGGACTTGATCATCATGGCGATGTCTTCGTCCTTGATCTTCTTGTTGCCTTCGAAGTCAACCGTCGCGATCGTGGCGTTTTCCGTCACATGAATGATCAGCGTGTTTCCCGAAGGTTCGACATCCACCGCGGCGAACAGGCCGGAATCGGTCAGCCGCTGAACTGCGTCATTCAGTCCGCCATCGCTGATGGGCTGGCCTTTGACGATGCCCGCAATTTTCAGAATCGTTGCGGGTTCGATCAGGTTGTTTCCGTCGATTTCGACGGACGAAAACGTGTAGGTGGCCGACAGTGCCGGCATAGCGGCAAAGGCAACAAACAGGGCCGTAACCATCGCCGAACCGGACAAAAGGAAAGATCTTCCGCGGCCAGCACCGCGACGCATCAAGCGCTCATTCATTCGAATTCCCCCGCCGGTGAAATTTCATCTTTTTCTGTTTCCTGTGACTAGCCCTTATGGGGGGGCTTGTCAAAGGAAGGGCGCGGTCCGGGGGGCGGCCGCGCCACATTTATTCCGCCTGAATTGGCAAATAATCCTTAGAAAATGCCGCCGCTGGCTGGCAGGTTCATCCCGTAGATCCAATAGCTGACCGAAGTTGCCACAGCCAGGCTCAGAAGAATCGCCAAGGGCACCAAAACACGCCCTGCGCCGATCTGCAGCATCATGCTGACCCCACGATAGCCGTTCGTCAGAACCTGCATGGCCATTCTCCTTCAGTCCAGATTTTCAACAAATCTTAGCCCGAGAATGTGGCCGTATTTTGGCCAGTCGCCCCAACAATCAGGGGCACAGCAGATCGTTCGTCAAGCCGAACAGGGTCATGGCAAGAACGACGATCAAACCCGCGGACACCAGCAGGCTCAGCGCCCGTTCTGGCAAGGGTCGCCCAATCGCCCATTCATAAGCGTAGAACACCAGATGCCCGCCATCCAGCATCGGAATCGGGAACAGGTTCAGAAAGCCGACCGCCGTGGACAGGACCGCCAGAAACCAGATGAAATCCATTGCCCCCTGCGACGCGACCTGCCCCGAGGTTTCGGCAATCGACAACGGCCCGCGCAGATTGCAGCTTGATATCGCGCCGGTCACAATGTGCACCAGCCCGGAAAAAGAGGAACTTGCCACTGCCCAGGTCTGCCCCGCAGCGCCTTCCAGTGCCTCCCATGGCCCCGGCTGGCGTGTCACCGGATCGAAGAAGAAACTGCCGTTCAGGCCGATCAGATAGCGTGTTTCAAACCCGCCGTCTGCCGTGGGCAAATCGGTTGACTTCGGCGTCAGGGTCACCTTGAACTGCTGCCCCGCGCGCCAGACTTCGAGAGCAATTGCACGTCCCTCTGCAGCTTTTACCAATGCCTGAATGTCTGAAAAGACGTAGACTGGCGTGCCGTCGATCGACAGGATCACGTCGCCCGCCTGCAGACCGGCCTCGAATGCGGCCGTGCCGGGCGAAACCCCCGCGGCACGCGCCGGATACAATGCAGGCCCGGTTGCGGTCAGCTTTTCCCCGCTCCGCTCGATCAGATAGGACATGCGATCCTTCGATGGCAGGCTGTCGACCGCCTGCATCGCCTTGGTCCAGTCGGGGGTTTCTTGCCCCTCTACCGACAAGATAAGATCGCCCGGTTGAAGCTCGTAGCTACCACCCGGCAACGCCATAAGCCTGCCAATCTCCGGCCGGTCGGTTGCGATGCCCTGCCAAAGAAAAATCCCTGCAAAAACAAGGATCGAGAAGATGAAGTTGAACGCAGGTCCGGCCAACACGGTCGCCGCGCGTGCCCACAGGGGCGCACCATGCATGGTATGGCGCAACTCTGCGGGAGAAAGCCGTGCAAGCGCCTGTTCGTCGGCCCCGGCCGAAGCCGCATTGGCATCGCCCAGAAACTTCACATAGCCGCCAAAGGGCAAGGCCGAGATTTGCCAGCGCGTGCCGTGCTGGTCAATCCGGCTCCACAGGCGCGGTCCGAACCCGATCGAAAAGACCTCGGCCTTTATGCCGGACAGGCGGCCAATGATGTAGTGGCCGTATTCATGCACGGCGACAATCACGGAAAGTGCAACAACGAAGGCCGCCAACGTCCACACAAACCCACCGAACGAAGGAATAATCCCTGCGAAGTCCACGTCATATCCTTCCGATTTCGTCGATGATCCGTGACGCTGTTACCCGCGCTTCGGCATCCGTATCCAGGATCATATCTAGGGTCTCGGGCGCTTTGCCAAGGGCCATGACACCTGACATTCGCGCGAGCGCCTCCTCGACCACCCCTGCCATTGCCAGAAAACCGATCCGCCCCGCTATAAAGCCATCCAGCGCAACCTCTTTCGCGGCGTTGAAGGCAGCACCAGCCAGCCCGCCAGTCTCCATCACCTCGCGCGCAAGGCGCAAGGCGGGGTAGCGCACCGGATCAGGCGCCGCGAACGTCAGCCGCCCGACGGACGCCAGATCCAGCCGCGCCACCGGCAGATGCGCCCGGTCTGGCCAGTTGAGCGCATAGCCGATGGCATGGCGCATGTCCGGTGCCCCCAGATGGCCAATCATGCCGCCGTCGCGAAAGCCGACCAAGGCATGAACAAGCGATTCCGGGTGGACCAGAACTTCGATCTGCTCAGGTGAAATTCCAAAAAACTCATGCGTTTCAATGATTTCCAGCGCCTTATTGAACATGGATGCGCTGTCGATCGTGATCCTTTGCCCCATAGCCCAATTGGGATGCCGCGATGCTTCTGCCACTGTCGCTGCCGCCAGCCGTTCGATCGGCCAGTCGCGAAAGGCGCCGCCAGAAGCGGTAATTATGATCCGCTCAACCGCATCCATGTCTTCTGACAGCAGCGATTGAAAGATTGCCGAATGTTCGCTGTCCACCGGCAAGATCCGCGCTCCGTGCGTGCGCGCTGCGGCCATCAACAAGGAGCCGGCAGTGACCAGGCTTTCCTTGTTGGCCAGTGCCAGTGTCGTTCCGTGCGCAAGCGCGCGGAACCCCGGAACCAATGCAGCGGCCCCTACAATGCCCGACATGATCCAGTCCGCCGGACGGTCTGCGGCTTCTGCCAGCGCAGTTGCCCCCGCCTCCGCCCTGACCCCCGACCCGGCCAGCGCATCGCGCAAGGCGGGCAAGCAGTCTTCATAGGCGGTCACGGCAATCTCGGCCTGCAAGGCCCGCGCCATTTCGGCCAACCGCATAACACTGCGCCCACCGGTCAGCGCCACTGTGTGGTAGGTTGCAGGCCCGCCCTGCCGCATCAACAGATCAAAGGTGCTTTCCCCGATCGAACCGGTCGCCCCGAAGACAGAGACAGAGCGCATGCTTTCAGCCTTCGAAGATCGGCAAGGGAAGCCCGAAAAACCCCCACGCCAGAACAAAAACTGCCGCCCCGATCAGCGCATCGAACCGATCCAGCAGCCCACCGTGACCCGGGATCAGGTTCGACGAATCCTTCACCTCCGCGCGCCGCTTGATCGCGCTTTCGACAATGTCGCCCATCTGTGCCGCAAAGGCGGTCAGGGCGGAAAACAGGATCAGCCAGACCGGCTGGCCGAACTGCAGTGCAAAACCAATCCCCACCAGCCCGGCACCCGCCCAGCCAGCAACCGTGCCCGACCAGGTCTTCTTGGGCGAAAGGCGTGGCCAGAACTTCGGCCCGCCTATCAGCCGCCCGCCAAAATAGCCCATCAGATCCGAAGTGATCACCACCAGCACCAGCCACATGGCGAAGGCCAGACCGAACCCTTCGCGGAAGGCCACGAAAGCATAGACCGACAGCATGATTGCAAAGCCGTACACCGCATAAACCAGCCGGTCACGTCGCGCGCCAATCATCCCCACCAGCGACGGAAGCACCAGAAGCGCCAGCCAAAACGGACCATGCAGATGCAGGACCGAGGCCATCGCCCCGGCAGCCAGCAGCCCGATCAGTATTGAGCGTTGCGGATGAAGTGGTCCGGTCAGCCGCGCCAATTCCCACAAGGAAAGGCCGGACACCGCCATCGCCAGCAGCAATAGTGCGAGTCCACCCTGCAAGACGGCAAAGATGCCAACGGCCAACACGATGAGCCCCGACAAGGCGCGCACCCGCAGGTCCGTCCATTTCCCCGGACCCGTCATGCGCTCAGAACGCCGCCAAAGCGCCGCTCGCGCCGACCGAACCTGTTGATGATCCGGCCCAGTTCCTCGGCGGTGAAATCCGGCCACAGCGTTTCGGTGAATTCGTATTCCGCGTAAGCCGATTGCCACAGCAGGAAGTTCGATGTGCGTGTCTCGCCCGAGGTGCGGATGATCAGATCGGGGTCCGGCAGATCGGCGGTATCAAGCCGCGCCTCAAGAGCCGCTTCATCCACGTCACCGGGCTGAAGTTTGCCGCCCGCCACGTCGCTGGCCAGCCGTCGGGCCGCGCGCACTATTTCGTCGCGACCACCGTAGTTGATCGCAATGGTTAGAACCAGCCGATCATTGGTGCGGGTCTTTTGCTCGATTCCAGCCATCAGATTCTGGATGTTCGGGTCCAGGCGGTCGCGGCTTCCGATGAAGTTCACCCTTACCCCAGCTTCATCCAGCTTGTCCGCCTCGTTGCGGATATAGCGGGCAAAAAGCGCCATCAGGCCGATGACCTCTTCGGTCGATCTTTTCCAGTTCTCGGTCGAAAAGGCAAAGATCGTCAGATATCTGATCCCAAACCCCGGAGCAGCGCGCACGATGGCGCGCACCCGGTTGGCACCGCGCCGATGGCCGACAAGGCGCGGCCAGCCACGCGAGGTAGCCCAGCGACCATTGCCGTCCATGATGATGGCGACATGGGTGGCCTGCCTTGCGGTGATGTCCTTCGCGGCCATAGGCCCTGCCCTTTCGCCCGCCCGTGGCGGATCAGACCTGCATGATTTCGGCTTGTTTGGCCTCAAGCGCCTTGTCAACCGAAGCAATCGCCTTGTCGGTCAGCTCCTGCACCTCGTCGTGCCACATTTTCTGATCGTCTTCGGCCATTCCGTTGCCTTTGGCCTTCTTGATCTGGTCCATCCCGTCGCGCCGGACGTTGCGGATCGCCACGCGCGCGCGCTCGGCATAGTCCGCCGCAACTTTGGTCAGCGACCGGCGGCGTTCTTCGTTCAGTTCGGGAATCGGCAGCATGATGATCGTACCGTTCAGCTGCGGGTTGATCCCAAGACCCGACTCGCGGATCGCCTTTTCCACCTTGCCGACCATCGCCTTGTCCCAAATGTTGATCGTGACCATCCGGGGTTCGGGCACGTTCACTGTGCCAAGTTGGTTGACCGGCGTCATCTGCCCGTAAGCATCCACCTGAATCGGATCCAGAAGCGACGCAGAAGCCCGCCCGGTCCGCAGGCTGGCAAATTCGGTGCGCAAGGACGTCAATGCACCGTCCATCCGGCGGCTGAGATCATCTATGTCTATATCAAGGTCGTCCGGCATGGCTCTGGTCTCGTCTGGTCGTCTGGTCAAAATGTCACGGGACTTTATCGCCCCGCATGGCGCAAGGATAGGCTTTTCAGCCCTTTACCGTCGTATAGGTGCCTTTTCCGGACAAGATCCCCCGGAACCCGCCCGGTTCGTCAAGCGAAAAAACGATGATCGGCAGGTTGTTGTCGCGCGCAAGAGCAATGGCCGAGGCATCCATGACGCCCAAATGCTTTTGCAAGACCTCGTCATAGCTGACCTGTTCGTAGCGCTTGGCGTCAGCATGTTTTTTCGGGTCTTTGTCATAGACTCCGTCCACCTTGGTGCCCTTGAAGATAGCCTCGCAGCCCATTTCATTAGCCCGCAGGGTGGCGGCAGTGTCGGTGGTGAAGTAGGGATTGCCGGTGCCTGCGGCAAAGATGCAGACCCGCTTCTTCTCAAGATGGCGGACAGCACGGCGGCGGATATAAGGTTCGCAGACCTGATCCATCGGAATCGCGGAAATGACCCGCGTATGGACGTTCAGATCCTCCATTGCTGCCTGCATCGCCAGCGCGTTCATCACTGTGGCCAGCATCCCCATGTAGTCTGCTGTCGTCCGTTCCATCCCCTGAGCAGAGCCCTGCAACCCCCGAAAGATGTTGCCGCCACCGATCACCATGCATATCTCGACGCCAAGGTCGTGAACAGACTTCACTTCGCAGGCAATGCGGTTGACCGTCGGCGGGTGCAGGCCAAAGCCCTGATCGCCCATCAGGGCCTCGCCGGAGATTTTCAGTAGGACACGCTTGTAGGTGACGGTGGGTTCTGCTGCCCCGGTCATTGCTTGGCTCTTTCATAATCAGATGGTAGGTCCGGCCCCGCTTGCCGACCCTGTTACTGTCGTCCAAAATGGACGAAATCCGGACAAGGTTCAACGGCAGAAGCGACCTAAACCTACGACAGATTGCGACCTGCAGCGCGAAAGGAACAAATTCTGGACGAGCATGGCGATATTCCGGTGACAAAGCCCGTGCTGATTGCGGGGCCGACGGCCTCGGGCAAGTCGGCGCTGGCGCTGCGGATCGCCCGCGCGCAAAACCGCGTCATCGTGAATGCAGACGCGCTTCAGGTCTGGTCCTGCTGGCGGGTTCTGTCGGCCCGCTCAACAGAAGAAGAGGAGGCAGAGTTGCCGCATCTTCTGTTTGGTCACCACGCGCCCGGGCAGGACTATTCGGTTGGGCACTGGCTTCGCGAAGTCGCGAAGGTGCTGCGCGATCATCCGGCGCCGGTCATTGTCGGCGGCACCGGCCTTTACCTGACCGCCCTGACCGAAGGGCTGGCCGACATTCCGCCCACGCCTGCCCCCGTACGCGCAGAAGCCAACCAGCGCATCGCAACCCAAGGCGCGGCCGCGATGCTGGCCGACCTTGATCCCGAAACACGCGCGCGGGTCGACGTGCAAAACCCCGCCCGCATCCAGCGCGCATGGGAGGTGCTGCGCGCCACCGGTCGGGGCCTCGCCGACTGGCAGGCCGCAACCGGCCCCGCCCTCTTGCCCCAAGGGTCCGCCACCCTGCTGCGCCTTGAATGCGACCGCAACTGGCTGGCTGAACGTATCGACAGGCGTTTCAAAGCGATGATCAATGACGGCGCCCTTGACGAGGTCGCAGCCATTCTTCCGATCTGGGATCCGACGGCGCTTTGGGCTAAGGCCATCGGCGCCCCCGAACTTGTCGCCTATATGCAGGGGGTCATCACCTTGCCAGACGCTATATCGTCCGCCCAAGCCGCCAGCCGCCAATATGCCAAGCGCCAGCGCGCCTGGCTGAGGCGGCGGATGAGCGACTGGCGCGCCATCGCAAGACCGTGACTCTTCGGCACCGCACCGCCGATCTTGCTGAATCTGTTTCTTTTTTTCTTTGTGCCTAGCCACGCTTGCCCTAAAACGACGGCAAGCAAACTGCTGCCTGTCTCCTGTCCGAACTGGAAGTCGCATCTTGGTTAAACTGTTCTCCGGCACCCCACTTTCGCAGTTCACCCCCCGCATGGCCGGCGCCACGGCACCTGCTGTCGCCGCCGCGCCATCGAAGGCACGGGTGCTACCTGCAAGTGCGCCGCACGCCTTGCCCAAGCCGCATCCACTCTCGGACGGATCACGCACCCGTCTGGTGCCGGTCGCGCGCCTTGCCAATGGTGGCCGTTGGCGGGTCGAGGCGATGCGCGCCTATTCAGAACCGGTCCTGTTGTGGTTCACGCGCGGTCAGGGCCGCATCACGGTGGGCGGCATAACCCGTGGCTATGGTGCCCATAACGCGATCTTCATTCCCGCCGGCATGATGCACGGCTTCGAACTTGGCGCACAGAATACTGGCACCGCCCTGTTTTTCGGGCGCGATCACGGTCTGGAATTGCCAGAAGACCCGCTGCACTTGCGCATCCGTGATGTCGTGCCTCAGGCGGAACTGTCGGCAATCATCGAAAACATCCAGCGCGAAATTGAAAGCGACCGCCCATCCAAGGAAAGGGCGGCGCGTTACCATCTGGGCCTTCTGACCGTCTGGCTGGAACGCCACGCAGAAACCTCGTCCGATGAAACACCAAAACTTGATGCATCACGCCGACTGGCCCGCGCGTATGCCGATATTCTCGAAAAAGACTTCCGCATGGGCAAAGGCGTCGCCGAGTTTGCACGTGACCTTGGTGTCACGCCGACCCATCTGACCCGCGTATGCAACAAGACCTGCGGTCGCTCAGCCTCTGATCTACTGCATGATCGGGTCATCTTCGAAGCGCGTCGGATGTTGTCTGAAACCAGCGCGCCAATCCGCCAGGTGGCGGAAATGCTTGGATTCACTTCGCCCGCCTACTTCACGCGCGCTTTCTTGCACCGCACCGGCAAAACGCCATCCGGTTTCCGCAAGGCGCCCTGATCCCCTCTCGGAACTAGAAAAGCGGGCCTATGACCGGCGTGAACGCAAACTAATTTCCGTGATCACGGATAAAATCCCGCAAATTATGCAATAATAACGGAACGCGACACTTCATGTCGCATGCTGACGTTGACGCGTCGCAAAAAAGGGTGCGCAATATCGCGGTGTGACAACGGTCCACGAAGCGTTAACCTGCCGAAAAGACGCAGGGCGCTAGGTGCGACCAAGAATCAATCACTCAGGGAGAACGGAATGACCAAACACTTCACCCGACATTCCCCAAGTGGCCTGCCGCTTGACTTCAAGATCGCCTGATTTTGCTCGCTGGGCAAGCGTTTTTCGCCCCGAGCGGTGTCTGTCGTCGCGCAAACGGCCGAAGTCGG
>CANJQT010000049.1 GCA_947476475.1 Paracoccaceae bacterium
TCCTGCGGATCGCCGTCGGCCGGTGCGGCAAGTTCCGCCAAAAGGATCGAATAAAGCAGGCTGCGGATCGCAGGCAGCGTGTCTGCGGGCACCGCCGTCAGCTTGCGCGCAAGATCGGCCGACGGCGAAATGCCCCACAATGTGCGCGGCAGCCCGTCCCGGCCTGCGGGCGCCAACCCCAACGTCACCGGCACCTGACGCCCAAGTGGCGTCACGGTGATCGGCCCCGAAGAGGACATCGGCGATGTCGGATGACCCAGGTCAACGCCCGGTCCGTTTGGCGGCTGCGTCCGCGGCAAGGTTGCCGGGGTCGCGACCGACTGACTTAGCCAATCTATTGCGGACAGCGGGGCTTCGGCCATAACTGGCGAAGCCATGCCAAAGGCCGTTGCCAGAAGGCCTGCTCTACTGATCCACATCCAGTTCAACCGGTTGGCTCACTTCAATTTGTTCGGGGGAAAGATCGCCCAGATAGGCATAGGCCACAAGCCCCAGAAAGGCAAAGAGGGCGCATACGAGAAGGGCCTTTAGAAAGCGGAACATGAATGCCTGCCAGTCTGGTTTCAGGGTTGCTTTTGCGCCGATGCTGGCAGCCCACAGGACTGTCGCCACGGTTCTACGCGAATATATATGGCATTTCCGGCAAGTTCACGCCATTCAATGCGCAAAGATTCCTCTGACACGCGTTTTGCCGCGCATTGGATCGGGGAAGGACCAAGGCGGTGTGAAGGAGGCTTGGGTGACGGCGCAAACCACGCATAAGCTGAAGCACACTGTGGTTCTGGTGGGCATGATGGGGGCGGGCAAGACGGCCGTGGGAACGGCTCTGGCCAGGTCTCTTGGGGTGCCGTTTCTTGATTCCGACGAAGAAATCGCCCGCGCCGCACAAATGTCGGTTGCCGAAATATTCGCCCGCGACGGCGAGACTTTCTTCCGGGCTCGTGAAAGCGAGGTTCTGCAGCGGCTTCTTACGACAGCGCCTTGTGTCCTTTCGACCGGGGGCGGCGCGTTTCTTGCCCCGCAAAACCGCGCCATGATTGCCGCGCACGGCGTGTCAGTCTGGCTGAAAGCGGATATGGAGCTTTTGTGGAACCGGGTCCGCCACAAGACCACACGCCCCTTGCTGCGTACCGCCGACCCGAAGGCGACCTTGCGCAGCTTGCTGGACCAACGTGCTCCGGTCTATGCGCTGGCCGATGTCGCGGTCGAGGCTGAGCCTGATCTGTCGGTAGAGGCGATGGCGGCCAAGGTAATAGACGCGCTGAAAGTGCATGGGGATCTGGTGGAATGACGGTTTGCGACAAGGTCTGGGTGGATTTGGGCGCGCGCTCCTACGAGGTTCGCATTGGTCAGGGCCTGCTGACACGGGCCGGGGCCGAAATCGCACCGCTTCTGAAACGCCGCCGTGTCGCGGTGATCAGCGACGAAACCGTATCTGCGTTGCATCTTGAGGCGCTTCGCGATGGTCTGGGTGACATTGCAGTGACCGCGCTCGCCCTTCCGCCCGGCGAGGCGACCAAGGGTTGGCCAGAATTTTCGCGCGCGGTCGAATGGCTTCTGGCCGAAAAGGTTGAACGTCGGGACATCGTGATAGCACTGGGTGGTGGGGTCATCGGTGATCTGGTGGGCTTTGCCGCATCAGTTCTGCGCCGGGGCGTGCGTTTCGTGCAGATCCCCACTTCACTCTTGGCGCAGGTTGACAGCTCGGTGGGCGGCAAGACAGGGATAAATTCGGCCCACGGCAAGAATCTGATTGGTGCTTTTCATCAACCGTCCCTTGTGCTGGCCGACATCGACGTGCTGGACACGTTGCCTGCGCGCGATCTTCTCGCAGGCTACGGCGAGGTGGTGAAGTACGGGCTTCTGGGCGACGCCACATTCTTTGACTGGCTGGAACGCGACGGCCCATCACTGGCGCGCGGTAACAAGGCCGCCCGCCAGCTTGCCGTGACCCATTCAGTGACGATGAAAGCCAGGATCGTCGAATGCGACGAGACCGAGGAAGGCGAGCGCGCGCTTCTGAACCTCGGCCATACCTTCTGCCACGCGCTTGAATCGGCCACTGGCTATTCGACCCGGCTCTTGCATGGTGAAGGGGTTGCCATCGGATGCGCCCTGGCGTTCGAACTCAGCCAGCGGCTGGGCCTGTGCAGTCAGGAAGCCCCCAGCCGGGTGCGCGCACATCTGAAGGCGATGGGGATGAAATGCGATCTGGCTGACATCCCGGGCGATTTGCCGGATGCGGATGGCTTGATCCGCCTTATGGGGCAGGACAAAAAGGTGGTAGATGGCAAGCTGCGTTTCATTCTGGCGCGCGCGATTGGCGAAGCGTTCGTGGCCGACGGTGTCGACATGGCGGTGGTGCGCAACCTTTTGACCGAGTCGCTGGCGCAGCGCTGACTATTCCGCCGCCCGCGACTGAAGTCGCGCATTGCGCCCTCCGCGACGGTGCGAAAGACGCGGCGCGCGCGAGGGCAATTCGGCCATGATCGTGCGGCGGGTTTCGGGTTCCATCCGGCTCCAGGCGGTAATTTCCTCGATCGTGCGCATGCAGCCGACGCAGATGCGTTCGGTAGGATGGATGGTACAAAGCTTCACGCAGGGCGAATCCACTTCGTTTCGTCTCCAGACCTCGTCGCGCAAATCGCGCATATCGTCCGTCACTTTCGCCTCATATGCCCGATCCGATCGAGCGTCCCTTGCAGGATAAACCCTGCCGCCACGTGATCTATGACCTCAGAGCGACGCTTTCTAGACGTATCCGCCTCCAAAAGCGCCCTTTCTGCAGCAACAGTCGATAGCCGCTCATCCCAGAAGCTGATCGGCAGGTCGGTCAACCTGCTCAGATTGCGGGCAAAAGCGCGGGTCGATTGACATCGCGGGCCTTCCGATCCGTCCATATTGCGGGGCAGACCCAGAACGATGCCGCCAATCTCGCGCGCGGCCACGACCTTAAGCAGTTCCGCGGCATCGGCAGTGAATTTCGTACGCCGGATGGTGGAAAGCGGGCTTGCCACAGAAAGCTGGCGGTCCGACACGGCAAGTCCGATGGTCTTTTCGCCCAGATCAAGCCCGATAAGGGCACGAAAGGCCGGCAGGGCTCCGGCGAATTCGGTGATATCTTCAAAGATCACGGCGTGACCCCGGCCTGCGCGGCTGCGGCCTTTACCAGATCCAGCCCGTCAGGATCTCCCGCCAGCGCCGTCTGAGCCTTGCCCCAAGCAACTTCTGCGCGGCCCTTGTCACCCAAAACTCCCAGCGCCGTCAACAGTTGCGCCCATTCGGCCGCACTGCCGCCTTCGTTGAACAACCGCTCTTCCAGCCCGGCAACCATGCCCTTGATCATCTCGGCACGGTCTTCGGCAGACATTTCGGCGGCCGCCGCGATGTCGCCAGCCATCGGGCCAATTCCCTCGGGCGGTGTATATTCGGCCCCTGCGGCCGCGGCCAGCATCTCCATCTGCCCATCGATATATTCCACCCACGGCGCATCGGCGGGACTGTCCTTGCGCAGATCACGCCAAAGAAGGAAGGCCCGGTCGGGGCGGCCGGTCTGTGCCTCCAGCAGGCCCGCATATAAGCGCGCGGTGCCGTTGGTTCCATCCACCTTGAGGCTGTCCACGATGGCAGCTTCGGCCTCTGCCGTCACGATGCCACCGGCCGCCGTCACCAGACTGTCTGCCAGGGCCGCGTGATCATCTGCCGTGGCCTTGCCTCCCAATACCTTAACCAGTTGCTCTTGCGCCCGCGCCGATGCCGCCAGATTGCCCAGCCTCCGCTCATTGTCTGCCAGCAGGCGCAGGCCGGTCGCATCGTCCGGCCGCTGCGCAACAGCGGCCCGCAGTTCGTCCATCAGCTTTGCGTAATCTGCGGCAGGCGCTGCGGGGGCAGGGCGCCCCTTGGCTGCTTCGGCTTCGGCTTCGGCCTGACTGGGACGTTCGGCCTTCAGCACCTCTGCCCGCGCCACCCGGTCGGCATGGGGCAGATCGGCGTATCCCGGCGCGCCCAGCCAGCCGTAAAGCGCGACGGCCCCGGCAAAGGTGACACCCAGCACCACCATCGGCAGCACCAGATCAGAAGGTCGGGTCCCACGCACCGCCGCCGGGGCAACCCGGTCAAGCCCAAGGATCCGGCGCTTGATTTCAATTCGAAGCCCCTCGGCTTCGTCCGCGCCGATGATCCCGCGCGCCAGATCGCGGTCCACTTCGGCCAGTTGCCCGCGATAGACAGCCAGATCGGGATTGTCTTCCCCGCTTTCCTTCGGCGCAAGCCGCGCGGCATGCAGGATCATGGCGCCTGCGACCACCATCATCAGCCCTGCAAGGATCCAGAATGTCATCCGCCGCCGCTTTCATTTGCCGCACTTTGGCTGCCCAAATAGGCATTTAGTCAGGGCGCGAAAAGCCCAAAGCCCCCGCTTTGGGCACTCCGCACCGCGCATCTTGACGCAGCCCGCCGAAAATGTCGCTTTTTTCATGATTGCGACGTTTGCCTGCCTGTTGCAAAAGCTTCCTCATACGATTGAGGCGCAGGACGGCGGTTCAGCCGCCAACAGGATTCGGGGACACCCATGTCGATGAAACGCTATTCGGTTTTTGCCATCGCCCGCGAAGCAATGAGCTTTCACCAGAACTGGGAACAGGCCTGGAAAAGCCCCGCCCCGAAGAAAAAGTATGATGTGATCATCGTGGGCGCGGGCGGCCATGGCCTCGCCACCGCCTATTACCTCGGCAAGAACTACGGCATCACAAATGTCGCGGTCATCGAAAAGGGCTGGCTCGGCGGCGGAAACACCGGTCGCAACACCACGATCATCCGCTCGAACTACCTGCAAGATCCGTCGGCCGCGATCTATGAAAAGGCCCGCAGCCTTTTCGAAGACCTCAGCCAGGATCTGAACTACAACGTGATGTTCAGCCCGCGCGGCCTTCTGATGCTGGCCCAGACCCACCACGAAGTGCGCGGCTACCGCCGCACGGTCTATGCCAACAACCTTCAGGGCGTGGCGACCGAATGGATCAGCCCGGAACGGGTCAAGGAACTGGTGCCGATCATCAACCTCGGCGGGCCGCGTTATCCGGTTCTGGGTGCCCTTTATCAGGCGCGCGGCGGCACCGCCCGCCACGATGCTGTGGCTTGGGGCTATGCCCGCGCCTGTTCGGCGATGGGGATGGACATCATCCAGCAAACCGAAGTCACCGGCATCCGCCGTGAAGGCGGCCGCGTCGTCGGCGTCGACACCACCAAGGGCGCCATCGACTGCGACAAGCTCGGCCTTGTCGCCGCAGGGCATTCCTCGGTGCTGGCCGACATGGCGGGCTTCCGTCTGCCGATTGAATCGCTGGCGCTTCAGGCGCTGGTGTCAGAGCCGATCAAGCCCTGCATGGATGTGGTCGTGATGGCCAACACCGTGCACGGCTACATGTCCCAGTCCGACAAGGGCGAAATGGTGATCGGCGGCGGCACTGACGGTTTCAACAACTACACGCAGCGCGGCAGCTTCCACCACATCGAGGAAACCGTCCGCGCCCTGATCGAAACCTTCCCGATGATCTCGCGCCTCAAGATGCTGCGCCAGTGGGGCGGCATCGTCGACATGACCGGCGACCGCTCGCCGATCCTGTCGAAAACTCCGGTGGACGGGCTTTTCGTCAACTGCGGCTGGGGCACCGGCGGCTTCAAGGCGATCCCCGGCTCGGGCTGGGCGATGGCAGAACTGATGGCGCGCGGGGCGTCGCCATTGACCGAGGAATTCTCAATGTACCGCTTCCGTGAAGGCAAGTTCATCGACGAAAGCGTCGCGGCAGGGGTGGCGCATTGATGGCCCTTCTTCTTTTCAAAAATATCCCGGGGGTCCGGGGGCAGCGCCCCCGGCCCATGTCCAGAAGGATGCGCGCATGCTGACCCTTGAATGCCCGTGCTGTGGTGTCAAAGCCGATGAAACCGAACTGCAAGCCGGGGGCGAGGCGCATCTGAAGCGCTTCGGTCCGGGCGCGTCGGACGAAGAATTCGACGGCTACATGTTCAGCCGCAAGAACCCCAAGGGCGTGCATTTCGAACGCTGGCGCCACAGCTACGGCTGCGGCAAATGGTTCCTTGCTGCCCGCTGCACCGCGACGCTCGAGGTCTTTGGCACCTATCCGGCCCAGACTTCTGCGCCGCCTGCCGACCTCATCGCAAAAATCAAGGCGAAACGCCCGACCTGGGAGGGCTATCAGTGAGCACCCGTCTGTCCAAAGGCGGTCGTCTGATCGACCGCACCAAGCCGCTGAACTTCAGCTTCAATGGCCGCCGCATGGCGGGCTTTTCGGGCGATACACTGGCCTCGGCCCTGCTGGGGCAGGACCAGATGCTGATGGGCCGCTCCTTCAAATATCACCGCCCGCGCGGCGTGGTGGCATCCGGTGCCGAAGAGCCGAACGCTCTGGTGGGCCTTGGCCTCGGCGCACGTTTTGAGCCGAACCAGCGCGTGACCACGACCGAACTTTTCGATGGTGCTTCGGCTGCAACCCAGAACCACTGGCCCAGCCTGGATTTCGACGTGGGCGCCATAAATAACAGCTTCGCGCGCTTCCTGCCCGCAGGCTTCTACTACAAGACTTTCATGTTCCCGCGCTTCGCCTGGAAACATGTCTTTGAACCGATCATCCGCCAGTCGGCGGGCCTTGGCAAAGTTCCGCAGGAACGCGACGCGGACCGCTACGAATATGCCTATGCCTTCGCCGATCTGGTGGTGGTTGGCGGCGGGATCGCCGGCCTTCAGGCGGCTCTTCAGGCCGGCCGCGACGGCAAGCGCGTTCTGCTGGTCGAACAGACCGCCCACTGGGGCGGCCGCGCACCGGTTGACGATGTCGAAATTGATGGCAAACCTGCCGATGAGTGGGTCGGAAAAACCATTGAAGCCTTAGGCAAGATGGAAAATGTCACGCTGCGCACCCGCACCATGGCCTCTGGACTTTATGACCATGGCTATCTTCTGGCCTACGAGCGGATCGCCGACCACACACCGGGCGACGACCGCCCGCGCCACCGCCTTTGGCGCATCCGTGCGGGCCATGTGGTGACCGCGACCGGGGCGATCGAACGCCCGTTGTCCTTCGCGGGCAACGATATTCCCGGCGTGATGCTGGCCGGGGCCGTGCGCGACTACTTGGTCAACTGGGCCGTCAGCCCCGGCGACCGCACGGTGATTGTCACCAACAACGACGACGCCTACCGCACCGCGCTCGCGCTCCATGACGCAGGCCTGATTGTGCCCGCCATCATCGACGCCCGCACCAGCGCCAAAGGTGCCTTGCCGGAAGCCGCGCGCGCCAAGGGTATCCGCGTGTTGGAAGGCCGCGGCATCGCCAAGGTCAAGGGCACCAAGCGCGTCACCGGCGTTTCCGTCTGCACTCAGGCGGGCGAAGGGGCCGAACTCGAATTCATCGCCTGCGATGCTGTCGCCATGTCGGGCGGCTGGTCGCCGGTGGTCCACCTCTGGTCGCACTGCGGCGGCAAACTGATCTGGGACACCGAACGCGCCATGTTCCGCCCCGATGGCACCAAGCCCCCGACCGGAGACGACGGCAAGGGTATGGCAACGGCCGTAGGCTGCGCCAATGGCGCGCTGACGACTGACGAAGTGCTGGCCGATGTGGCCAAGCAGCTTGGCGGCAAGGCCGCCAAGACCAATGCGGTGGCGGAAAGCCCGATCGAGCCGGTCTGGATCATGCCGCAAGGGGCCGGGCCAGAGCTGAAGATGAAGATGTGGCTCGACTACCAGAATGACGTGAAGGTTTCGGACGTGCAGCTGGCCGCGCGCGAAGGCTACCAGTCAGTCGAACATACAAAGCGCTATACGACGCTCGGCATGGCCACCGATCAGGGCAAACTGTCGAACATCAACGGTCTGGCGATCCTGTCGGACTCGCTGCATCAGGCGATCCCGGCTACCGGGACGACCACCTTCCGCCCGCCCTACACACCAATCTCGATGGGTGCGATCGCCGGCGAGGCGCGGGGCGAGATTTTCCAACCCCTGCGCCGCACGCCGATCCACGAATGGCATGATGCCAACGGCGCCTACTGGGAACCGGTCGGCCTTTGGCGGCGGCCCTATTGCTATCAGCGCCCCGGTGAATCGGTGCATGATGCAGTGAACCGCGAAGTGAAGAACACCCGCGCAGCCCTTGGTTTGCTTGATGCATCGACCCTTGGAAAAATTCTGGTCAAGGGCCCCGACGCGGGCAAGTTCCTTGACATGCTTTATACGGGCGTGATGTCTACCCTGCCCATCGGAAAATGCCGTTATGGCCTGATGTGTTCGGAAAACGGCTTCCTGTCGGATGACGGCGTGGTTGCGCGCCTGTCGGAAGATACCTGGCTTTGCCACACCACTTCAGGCGGGGCCGACCGGATCCATGGCTGGATGGAAGACTGGCTTCAGTGCGAGTGGTGGGACTGGAAAGTCTATACCGCCAACCTGACCGAAGAATACGCCCAGGTGGCGGTTGTCGGCCCGAACGCGCGCAAACTTCTGGAAAAACTCGGCGGCATGGACGTGTCGAAAGAGGCCATCCCGTTCATGGAGTGGCGCGACGGTACCCTTGGCGGCTTCCGGGCGCGGGTGTTCCGCATCTCCTTCTCGGGCGAACTCAGCTATGAAGTCGCCGTGCCCGCCAGCGAAGGCCGCGCCTTCTGGGACGCGCTGCACACTGCGGGCCAAGAGTTCGGCGCAATGCCATACGGCACCGAATGTCTTCACGTTTTGCGCGCCGAGAAGGGCTTTATCATGATCGGTGACGAAACCGATGGCACGGTGATCCCGCAAGACCTGAACCTGAACTGGGCAATATCGAAGAAAAAGGCCGACTATCTGGGCAAGCGCGCGCAAGAACGCAGCCATATGGCTAGCCCTGATCGCTGGAAACTTGTCGGGCTTGAATCGCTTGACGGCTCGGTTCTGCCCGAAGGTGCCTATGTGGTGGCCGACGGTGTCAATTCGAACGGCCAGCGCAATGTGCAAGGCCGCGTCACCTCGACCTACTATTCGGCGAACCTCGGCAAGGGAATCGCGATGGGTCTGGTCAAGCACGGCCCCGACCGGATGGGCGAGGTGCTCGACCTGCCGGGCGATGGCGGCAAGATATTCAAGGCCCGGATCGTCGATCAGGTCTTCTATGACAAGGAAGGGGCGAAACAGAATGTCTAATGCTATCAGCGCCTTGGATGGCAAAGCTTTCGTCGGTTTCGCGTCGGTTTCCGAAGCCGGTCTTCAGGGGATGATCACCGTTCGCGGTGATCTGAAGTCTGCCAAGATGAAAAAGGCGGTCAAGGCCGCGACCGGCGGCGACATACCGGCACCGCGCCGGATCGCAATGAAAGGCAACAAGGGCGCGGGCTGGATGAGCCCGGACGAGCTTTTGATCCTTGTGCCCTATGCGGATGCCAAGGTGACAGTCGAAGCCTTGGCTGCGACACTTGAGGGCGAACATGCGCTGGTGGCCGATGTGTCCGACGCACGTGCCATGTTTCGGATAAAGGGGGCGAAGGCGGCAGAAGTGCTGATGAAACTCTGCCCCGTCGATCTGCCGAAACTCGCCGAGGGCGAATTGCGCCGCACCCGTGTGGCTCAGGTCGCTGCGGCACTCTGGAAGTCCGGCAATGACGAATTCACTCTCGTCTCCTTTCGTTCCGTGGCGTCCTATGTTTTTGGCGCGCTTGAAACTTCGGCACAGCCGGGGTCGGAAATCTTTCCGGCCTGATCCTTTCGTTGTGGCCTAAATATCCTCGGGGGTCTGGGGGTGGAAAACCCCCGGACGTCAGTGCCAGGGGTTTTTGTCAAAACAGGGTGCCGAACCGTTCGGGCAACCTATACAGTTCTTTCGTGCGCCCGCCGCCCCAGAAAATCACCTTGCCGTCATGCAAGGCTTGCTGGCCGTCGATCATTTTCGCGCGGAAGTCGGCCAGCACCGCATCCTCGCGCACAGGTATGCCAGAGGCAAGTTTCTTGAATGTTTCCAGATCTTTAGACCAAGCATAACCCGACGAGGCACTTTCGCCTTCACCGTCCATCGTGGCGCGCATTTCCTTGCGCTGCGTCAGGCGGGCGACTGCGGTGTCATAGTCGAAAAACCGCATGTGGATCAGGTAAAGATGCGGGTCAAGATAGCGTGGCCGGTGCATGTTGGCATGCCCGCCCACGGTAAAATGCGTCTCGCGCCGCAATATGCAGGGCTTCGAATAATTGGCATTGGCGCGAAACACCCGGCGGCGGCTGAGGATCGGCAGGGCCGGATCCAGCGGATCAGGCTCAAGCGCGGGGTTGTGAACCAGTTCGATGCCGAACGGGCAGATCGAATGCGGAACCTCGCGCCCGGCAAGGCCCAGCAGGTAGGTCATCAGATCGGGCGCCACATCCGGATCGACGACAACGACTTCGTCCACATCGCCCGCAACCACCCAGTTGAAATAGCGCAAAAGACCTGACGCAAACTGCGAGATCAGCGACCAGCGCCGTCGGTCCATGCGAAACATCGACGGGTCGCGCGGCAGGTTGATCACATTCGCCCCGGCACCAATGCGTGCATGTTCGGGATCGCCACCATGGCTCAGTATGTAAAGATGGCGCAAATCACCGAACTGTCGGCCGTAGTAATCGACCCATCGGCGCAGAAATTCGTAATCCTGGTAGACCATCGTCAGCGCCGCACAGGGCGCCTTGCTCGGATCCAGGATGCTGGGAATGGTCAAGGTGGAACCTGTCCGCGTCTGCTGTTGATCTGCTATCACGCCGCCCCGGCCTGCTCAAGCGGGGGCGGTGCGCGAAGCGTCCGCAGCGCCGTTTCAAGAACCAGCGCGCCATAGGCGGCGTTCTTATGCTCGTGATCGCCACTCTCGGCAAAGCTCTCAGACGCATAGTCCAGGCAGGTGTAACAGCCATCGGTGATCGAATGATCAGGCTGCGGCAAGTAGTCCACGCCATTGCTGGCAAAGGCTTCACCAATCATGGCGTTGATCTCGGCATGCTCTTCAGGTTCAAGCGACCGGGCCGCAGGGAAACTGGCAGTATAGCTGTCTTGCCAACCGACAATCGGCAAGGAGGTGGGCGAGAAAAGAATTCTTGCGTGCCCGTCACGGGCGAAGTTCCGGGCAAATTGACAGCTTTCGGTGTCGGAAAGCCGGTCTCGGATCAACCGGCGCTTCAGACCCTCGGACAGAAACCTGCTGTCGGCTCGGGCCTGCGCGACCAACATCAGCAGCCCCATGATCTGAAACCGGCAGCCAACAAACAGAACCGCATCGAAATCGGCAACGGGCAGGAAGGTGCGCCCCTTTTCGTTGAACAAAGCAAAGCGTCTTGCCGTCGTCTCGTCGGCGGGAACGATCGCGCCATTTTCATAGCCAAGCATCCGGAAACGTTTGCCGACGTGGCCCCAGTGTTCCACATCGAAGCCATCCGTCGCCACCAGGCCGGCCTTCTGTGCCTGACGCACACAGGCGTAATGGCTGTCACCGAAGATGGCCAACCGGAACAGGGCAACCGGGTCAGCGGGCAAAAGCACTTAGGATCTCTTCTTCACAATGAAGGTCTGCGATTGAATTCGGACTTGGTTGCACCGCGGGATCGGCCGCTTGCGCCGGTAGGGGCGGTTCGAAATTGGTTCTGACGACCGTCCTGCGGCGCGGCGCTGGCGGGTACGCCGTCGCCTGATCACGAAAGAAGTTGGCCATAACGAAATCCACGCCTGCCTGCGTAACACTGCGCATGTTCGGCCCAAAGAACATGCCCCGGAAGACCGGGTTGGTGATGAATTCGTACGAGGGGAAGTAGTCAACGGCCGGGTAGGAATCCGCCATCGCGCCCACCACCGCGCGCAACATCGACTTGGAATGGCTACTCGCCAAAAGCACATGGTGGCCGGTGGCCGTTGCCGTCAGCGGAACCGGCGACACCGTCAGCAGAATCTTCACCGACCGGTTGGCCCGCGTCAGCAGCTTCACGATTGCCGTCATCTCTGAAACCAGCGCGCGGTAGGGGTGGTTGACGAACTTGTGCCGCTCGGCGTCGAAGGTGCCCGCGACGGTGCCCGGGCAAACCGCATATTCGGCAAGTCCATCCGCAGACTGCCAAGCCTCGGTCAGCCCAAGCGTAAAGACAAAGACATTGGCCTGAACCACGCTTTCGCGGATCGCTGCCAGCGTATCTGCGCGTGACAGGCGTAGTTCGTCCGGGCTGGAAAAGCCGCCGGGTTCGACCGCGGGACGGAACGGGTCGAAATAACGCCCGTCCTTCTGCCAGACTTCATCGGGCACGTCCGCGTGCCCAAGCGCCCATTGCAGCCATTGGCGCATCATGCGCGGAGTATAGATGTTGCCGGTCCGAAAGCTGAAGGCCCCATAATGGTAATCATGGCGCTGTTGCGGACTAAGCCCGTGCGGTCCGGGTTCGGCGTCCAGCCAATTGTAACCGCGCGCAACAAGGGCACGGCCGAAATGCTGGGCAAAGCAGGACCCGGCGGTCACGATCCTGCTGTCGGGCGTGATCGGAAACTTGGGGGCCCAAAGGTTGCTGATCTCGAACGGGGAACGGTCAGCGACGGCGGTTTTCCAAAAGCCTTCAGGCGGCACGGAAAGATAGGGATGTGACACGTTCCAACTCCGGATTCGGCGCCGTGCGCTGTGAAAAAGTGACAAATCTTCTGCTCTTGTGCCGGATCAGAATACATGTGCAAAGCGCTCGGGCAACCGGTAAACACCCTTCGGCCGCGCCCCGCCCGGCGCCCAGTAGACAACCTTCTTTTCGCGCCAGCCATCCACCATTTCCTTGCGAAATTCAGGGAAATCCACCGTTTCGGCGCGCGGCGTTTCCTTGCTGAGCGATTGATAGGTATCCCAAGCTGTGTCCCAGCCGGTTTTTTCGCGTCTCACTTCCGACAGATCGCCGCTTTGAATCTTGCGCTGTTCGCGGCGGGTCGCAAGGCGCTTTTCGGTCATGTCATAATCAATGAAACGTAGATGAAAGAGGTAAAGGTTGGGGTCCAGGTGCAAAACCGGATGGGTGGCAAAATGGCCGCCCGGCACGAACTGCAGCGCGTCACGGGTGATGCAAGGTTTGGCGTAGTTAGCGTTCAGCCGGAAGATCCGCCGCACCTCCAGGATCTTGCGGTCCGGTGTGATCGGTTCGGGCTCAAGGGTTGGGTTGTGAACCATCTCGACGGCGAAAGGGGTGATGACCTTTGGTCGGCTGCGTTCTGATCCGAAACTTGCCATATAGGCGGGCAGGCTGTCCCCTACCGCCGGGTCCAGCACCACGATCTCGTCCACATCCCCGCACAAAACCCAGTTGTAAAACCGCGTGAACCCAGAGGTGAACAGCGACAGCATCTGCCAGCGACGCTGGTTGAAGCAATTGCGCGTCGGGTCGAAGGGCAGGTAGATGATGTTGGCCCCTTCAGCGATGCGCTTGTGTTCCGGGTCGCCACCATGGCTCAATACGAACAGATTTTCTCGTCCCAGCTGCGCGCCATAATAATCGACCCAACGCTGCAAAAAGAAATGATCGCCGCCCACCATGGTCATCGCCGCCATCGGGGCTCTGGTCGTGTCCATCTTGGTCTCCGGGGTGGCTTGGCAAAAGGGGAACGGGTTGGATTTCTGCAAGGTGGTCTGGTGAAGATCGGCAAAGTATCAGGTCGTGGTCGGTGCCGCCATCAGGGCACGGGCATGGCGGCGGGCGCGGCGGGCAAAGGCCAGATCGGCCCCGTCCTTCAACATCACATCGCAGGCGGCGATGGTCAGGCGCGGGTGGCGGTCACCGCGCGCCATGGCTTCGGTGACAGCGCGCTGCCATTTGCCAACCCCGCGCCGCCCCCGATACTGGCGCCAGAACTCCGGCCCAATGAAATCCTGTTCGGCAAGGTCACGCAAAAGGATCGGCAGGCAGCCCGACTTGAGCACCACGCGGATCGCTTCGTGGGTAGCATGACCTGCCTGCAACAATTGGACATTCGGTCCGGAAAGGCGCGCGATATGTGCCTTGTCCTCGGGAACAAAGGGGTCGTAAAGGATCACCGCCTTGCGGATGTACGGCACCGCCGCGGCAGCATCAAGGAACGGCATTCCTTCCCAGTTTGATTTGCGGACCGAAAAGGGAAATCGCTGCTCGAACGGGGCGATGACCTTGTTCATCGTGCTTTGTGGGCTGAACGCCAGCACTCTGGCCCCGGCAACCAGAGGGGCGAAGTTCAGTGCGGCAAAGCCGCCCATCGATGCTCCCATGAAGATCACACGCCGAAAGCGGTCAAAGAACCCGGCCCCGTCCAGTGCCCGCAGCAGGGTGGGGGCACTGGACGGGCGGAACCAGTCCTTGGCAAAACTTTGCACCCCCAGCACCGAATAGCCCATTTCGGCAATGCGCCCCCCCAGCCATGGCCCGCGCGGCCAGCCTTCATCAACGGTGGCAAGATTGTCGAAAGAAACGATCAGCACATCCGACCGGCGTTCGAACCAAAGGTTGGCTTCAAGCCCGGCCAATTGAAACCGCTCCATGCCGACAGCCTCAGGCACCGTTACAACCGGCGGCAGGTCAAGCGGCGGTGCGACCGGCGCTTCGGCCTCGGCATCTTCAGGATCGGTCGGCCTATCGGTCATCCACATGGCCCCGATCAGTACCGCCAGCGGAAATAGCTGCCAAGTGCCGCAATCTGCGCCGGGCCTGCCGGGCTGTCGGGCGAAAGAAGCGCCTGATCGGGCCATAAGATCACATCACCGATCAACCCCGCACCCAGCGCTTTGGTCAGCCCGCGACGATGGCCGCGGCAGCCCACGAACAGGTCCGCCGGCGTTTCAGACAGCGCCAATGTGCCGCGGCCCTCAATCCGGTGGTCGTCCTGGGTCAGGACAAGACGATTGCCATCCCAGCTTGCCATAGCAAGATGGAAGCGCTCTTCGCCCAACCTGCAGGCGAGTTCAGCTTCGATCCCGCCACTGCGGTCCTTGGCGACAAGCACCCCTTCGGCATGCGACAGGAAAAAGATGTTGCGCTCTTCCCCGGTTCCGAAGCTGAGCGTTGCAAGGGTGCGCGCATCCCCGGCCGGCGCCGCATAGATCACTGCCAGCGTGAACCGCGTGACTCTGGTTGCGACATCCGTCGCCACAAACCCGCCGTTGACACCTGTGCTGAATTTCATCACCGGCAGGTTGTGATGCAGAGCCAGCGCACCTTTGCCGGAATTCGCCTCGCAAGGGATTGCCGGCCTGATACCCACGGCAGGCCGCCAGCGCGTGACCGGATGGCCCATGCCGCCGTCGATCAGTTCCGGCAGGGCGGCGAACCAGTGGGCGCCGGTGCCGGTCAGAACCTGCGCCAGCACGTCGCCCTCATGGTCCAGCAGCACGCCGTGGGGCAATGAGAAAGGCAACGTCAGCATTGATCACCCGCTTTTTCAGCGCCCATCAAAAATGGCATTTTATCCGCAGCCTTCATGCGTCAGATCCAATCCAGATTGACATGTTCCGGCCGATAGCGCTGTGCGAAATGTACCCGCAAGGCCTCGTATCGCGGGCGCAGGTCGGCAAACTTGGTTTCGTGGGTCTCCGCAACCGTGCAACGGATGGACGCGAACAGATCTGCGCGGTCCATCGCCTCCAGCAGGTCCAGTTCCGCCCCTTCGATGTCCATCTTGAGAAAGGCGATCTCGCCCCGTTCAGCGACCAGATTCTGCAAAAAGGTCACGAAGTTGATCTGCGCCACGCTGATGCCCGCGCCGTCTGCTTCGTTGATCATGCGCCCGCCGCTGACCACGGTGCTTTTGACCGAAGCATTCTTTTCATTCTGGTCGAAGTTGGCCGCGCGAAAAAGCGTGATGCTGCCTTCACCGCACCCAACAGCCACATTGTGCAACTGATAGCGCGGATGGCCGGAAAACCGTTCCTTCAGCTTCTCGACAGCCCAAGGTTCCGGGTCAAAGGCGATCACGTCGGCCCCGCTGGCCAGCAGTCGGGCGGAAACCGCGCCGACATTCGCACCGCAGTCAATGGCAACATCGCCTGGGCGCAGAAGTCCGCATACGGCGGTCAGGAAGCCCTCTGCCCAAGCAACACGGGCGTTGCGCTGCTGGGTGCGGCGCAGCTTGCGCACCTTTTTCCGAAGCTCTTCGACGCCGTCTTCTGCCACGGGGCTGTCATCCTTTTTGCGGCCATCCTCGACCGATGGCCCACGATCACTCTTCAAGCGCGTCTTCGGGTACAATGCCAAACTCGGCAGACATGCGCGCGGCATAGGACCCTGGCATCGGCGCGTTGCGGCGCCACCAGGGGCGGGTGGCGTTGGTGTAAAGATGCACTGACACGGTCTTGTCGGTGAAGTGCCGTTCGACCTGACTGTAGGGGTCGTAGAAGATGTCATTCAGTTGGAAGGGCACGGGGTAAAGCACATCCGGGCTCATCGCCTTCTTGTCGTCACCGGTCTTGCGCGCAAAATGGGTGAAGGCCTGCGGGCCAAATGCGGTGCGTTCAGCTTTGTAGATGCGGACGGCGTGTGGCAAGGACGGGTCCTGCCTGTCCATCTTCTTGCGCTGACCCTTGTCCCACCAGGCGGGATAGTCGGGCAGATTATCGTAGTAATCCAGAAGCTGGTCCATCAATTCGCATTGCGCCGGCAAGCCCACAACCCCGCAGTTCATCGCGCCGCGCATGCCGTGGCCCGCATAGACATAGTCCCATTCGTCGGGAAAGGGCTTGTGGCAAAAGGCGTCACAGTCAATCCACAGCGCGCCGGTCTTGCGGATCATCTGATAGCGAAAGACGTTTGACAGAAACGAGGCCGAGGTTGCTTCGACGATCGACATGTCGATGTCCATGATCTCGCTCGCCGGGCGGACGTGCACACCTGCGGGCACGTTCGATACCACGTCCGTACAGTAAAGCGTCACCGGATGGCCGTGGCGCAGATGCGAAACAAGCGCCAGCTGGTTAAGATACTGCAAACGCTCGCCAATCCAAAACGAGGCGACGGGGCGGCGTTCGGCTGGCATTGGAAGCTCCGCGTCTGGGATCAACAGTTACATGGCCTTTGATCTAGCATTCCGCCCGCAGTGGCGCAATTGGCGACGGTGAAGCAGTCCTTCATGGCCCGACCGTGTCTAACAGGTTGAAAGTGAAATGATAATGAACGCTGCCCTCAGGCGATTCAGATGGCCTCCGGGGGGGCAGCAACGACCGGCCATGACCCGCGTCACCCACCGGAACATGCGTCGCGCGGCGCACGCGGCGGCCGGCGAAACAATAGAACGCCCGCGCCAGAGCCGGCCGGATCTTCGGCAAGCCCATGCACCGCCAGAAGCGGCGAAAGGTCCGCCCGGATGGCCTCGGCCTGTGCGGGGTCGGTCAACGGCAGGATCAGCCGTTCCACCGACTCCAGCGGGGCCGCGGCCAAGCTGCCGGGGGGCAGGCGGTCAGGCTGAAGGCGCAGCGCGTCGGGCCGGAATTCGGCCAGAAGGCGGTTGAAGCCGGAAAAGACATCCTGCACATCATCCGGGCTTTGCAGCGGATCGTCGGTGAAATGCAAACTGTCCATCTGGTCGGCGAACTGATTGTGCATCAGTTGGCGGCCAAGCTCGGCCAGAACGCTGCGGTCTTCCTGGATCAGCACATTCAACCCCGGCGCGTCCAGCTTGGCCTTCAGGGCGACAAACCCCATGCCCGCGCCCACATCCAGAAAGCGCCGCGCCCCTGCCAGCAGGCCGCCGATGGTGCGGGCATTGCGGCGGTCGAACTTGCCCGCCTGCACCGCTTCAAGGGCTGCTGGCGTATAAACGCGCGGGTCGGCGGCCAGACGGATCCCTTGATTGTCGATCCATTCCAGCGTGACCTGCGTGGTCAGGTCGATAGGGCCGCTGTTGAAGGGGCTGTCGTTCAGGCTGCCCCAGGCCGCAGGGGCGGGGGTGCGGCGTTCTTCCTTGGGCTTGGAGGCGCGGCGCAGTTCCAGCTTTGACTGGACGGCCGCCACCTCGGCCGGATCGCGGGCCTTGGGCGGTTTGGCCACCACCTGCGTCAGCGGCACCTGGCTTGCTTCGATCAGACCCTGAACCAGTTGCTGATAGGCGTCCGAGGCACGATATTCCGCCAGACGGGCTTCCGCCCCGCTGTGGGCCGCATCATGCAGGCGCGCAAGCTCCGGGTCGGCCAGCAGTTCCGCCATGATCTCGGCCCGGCGGGGGGCGTGTTTGCGGATGTTCAGATCCAGCATCTCGTTGCGGTCCTGAAGCGCCCAGTAATCGGAATTATACTTGTCTTTCTTCAGGTTGGCATTGCCGCGAAATTTGCGCAGGCTGTAAGCGTCCATCGACTTCAGCGCATAATGGTTCATCTGCGCCCAGTCGAAGCCAACCGTGCGGCGGATCGAGCGCCAGCCGCGAAACTTGAACCATTCCTCAAGGGTCTGGCCCGACCCGTTCACCCATTTCACCGTGTCTGGGTAATCCGTGTCGACGTGCTGCGATTTGATGATCGGCCGGTGCATGCCCAGCCGCAGGTATTTCGGATCGAACTTCAGCAAGGTTTTCACGCCCCAGCCCTTGTTCCAGAAGGGGGGCGCGGCGTGGGTGAACTGATCGGTTACGGGCGCGCGTGACCAATCGCGGATGCCCGACGATCCGAAGATCCGCCAGGTGATCACCATCGCATCTGCGCCCACCGCATTCAGATCCGCCACCAGCCCGTCCAGATGGCCGGACGGATGGTTGATGCACATGAACTCGTCGGCATCCAGCACCAAAAGCCAGTCGCTTTGACGCACCAGATGTTCGTCGTGGGCGGACTTCAACATAGAAGGGTGCGGCTTCATCCCTTCGGGGATGATGTTTTCGCGGTGGTAGACGCCGATATCCATCGCCTCAAGCCGCTTGAGGATTGCATCGGTCCCGTCCGAACAATCGTTGGTATAGACCATGATATCGGTGAAGCCGACCGCCAGATGATGAGCGACCCATTCGATCACATAGGGGCCCTCGTCCTTCATGGTGGACAGAGCCATCAGCGATCCGTGGGGGCTTTGGTTCTTCTTCGGTGTCATCGGGACGAAAAGAAGAAGGGCAGCAGGCGGCTGAAATCACAATTGTTCAGGGCGCGCGGCTCAACCTCGAAGCGCGCCATGCGGCCAACCTTTTCGGTGACGGGCAACCATTCCTCGGCCAGATGGTATTCCTTGCGGTCGGTGTAATCGTCCCACAGGACGGTGACAGGCCGTTCGGTGTTCAGCAGCACGGCCGCAAAGCACCCCAACCGGAACCGGCCATCAATCAAAACCAGATCGGGCATAGGCTTCGGGCGCGAAAGCCAGACGCCCATGGGCAATGCCCAGTATCGCCGCCATTCATTATGGGTGCGCGGCATACCCCATTCCTTGGTCGGGCCGATATTGGCGTGCATGATGTCAATTCCGGGCCGCATCAGACCAGCAGCTTCCAGCCCGGCGCGCAGGTTCTCTGCCCAGACAGCATCACTTTCGATCGAGGTAATGCGCGCCGATGTGTGCCGCGCGGCAAAGACCGTAGACCCACCAGAGCCGTATTCAAGGATCACGCTGGCCCGGCGATAATATTCTTCCATCAGCGCGCGCTCTGCGGGCGGCATCGAAATTTCGGGCAATGGTGGCGGGCCTTCGGGTGGCGAAGCTGCAGGTGTGGGCATGATCATATTTTTGAAAGACCGCGAAAATGGTGTGGCATGGCGATGGCAAGGTGATCTGGACCGAACATGAACCTAAGCCACTTCCGTCAAGGGATCGTTGCCAGATCTCATAGCGGTCCGGGGCGGGGTCAGCAATGATTTCAGCGCGGGGCGCGCGACCCGTCGGGCCGAAAACACGGATAAAAGGGCGCGCCCAAGAAGCGGATTGATCGCGTGCGTCCGCGCGGGCTAGATGGGATGGTCAAAGGCTTGGCTGGCATTGACTTTCGTCGGCCAGCAATGGCCGTAGCTGCCGTCAGGAATGCGTGATCACAATGAACGACAAGACGCCCCCGAAGACATCTCTGGCAAAAGCGCAGGGCGAGGCGCGCGGCGTGATCCTTCGGGCCGAGAATGGCGATGTGATCCGTTATGACGAAACCGGGCTGATCCTGCGCCTGTCCGACCGGGTGGTTGCAGATATTGCTGCACGGATCGGGGCTGTCCGGCCGGCTTCGGGGGGCGCCACGACCGGCCCTGCGGCCGGGCTGGAAGGCGCCTTGCCCGATGACGTGGATGCCTGGGACGTGCGCGCTGACGGCGACTGGGTGCGCTTTACCGCCAGCCTGCCGGGGCGGCAGGGGGTGCGCGGCTTTCGCCGTCATCGTTCGGGCGGGGCGATTCTGGCGGACGCGCGCGGGCCGCTAAACATTCTGCTGGGGATCGGTGGTGCGCGGGCGGCGCTGGGCCTGACCGGTGAAGCCAGCCATTACCCGCATCATATCCTGTCGCCCGCCGACGATATCGGCGCAGTGGGCCACGCTGGGATCGAAGCTGCATCCACGACCGAGGCGCTGGAGCCTGTGCGCGACAAGACCCATGAAGTGCTGCTGGCCGAACGGCTGCTTGACGCCCGGCTGACCGCCGGATCGGCCCTGCCGCTGATCGCAGTCCGGGTAGAGACGGATGAAAGCCAAGACGCGCGCGCGCTCGCGCAGGGCAGGGCGATGGCCAATCTTGATCAGGCGGCAAAGAACCTTGTGCGCGCCGCCAAGCGGCTTGGCACCCACACCAGACTTCTGGCCATCACACTTGACTACGCGCTCGAGGATCTTTCCGGCGACCGCGCCGCCTACCGCGACGGCATGATTGCGGTGATGGAAGAGGCGACGGTTCGGCTGGGCAAGCTTGGCTTCTCGCAACCCCTGTTCGTGGCCACCTTCGATTGCGGCACCCACCGGATCACCGAAAGCCCGGCGCTGGCCGGGCAATGGGATCTGTCCTGGAACCATGCCGCCCACCGGCTGACCTATGTGGCCCCCGGCTACGCCTTCGCCCAGGACGCTACCGCCCGGCTGACCGCCGCGGGGTGCCACGACCGCGCCGCCCTTTACGCTGCCGCCTTGCAAACCGTCGAAACGGGCGGCGACTGGCGCTGCCCGGTCATCCACCTGGCCGAGGCGAAAGGCCAGACCATCCGCGCCGTCTGCGCCAGCGCCTCGGGGCTGGTCATCGACAAGTCCGACCCATTTGGCGCAGGCAAGGCTGCGGGCTTTCGGCTGGTCGGGGCAGGGGTGCCAAAGATCCTCAAGGCTGAAATTGACCCCGCCGATGACAAGGCGGTGCTGCTGCAGTGCTCCGGCCCCTTGCCCGGCGCGGGCGTGCAACTGGCATATGCCTATGGCGCGGCGGCGGGCGAGGGACCATTCCCGGCCAATTGCGGGGCCTTGCGCGACAGTTGGTCAGGCACCGCAGGGACGCGCGCCCTCCACCGTTGGGCCTTGCCCGCCCTTCTACCCGTGCAGCCCGCCGGGCGGACAAGCTGAACCGCCGCCCTATCAGGCCCCGACCCACGCGGCGAAAGGACGAGTGACATGGCCTTTACGGCAAAGACCATCGCCGAAGACAACATTTGCGTCATCTGGGTCGATGACCTGATTGACGTTTTCACCTGGCGCACCAGCTTTGGAATCGAAATCAAGACGCCGAACCTTGATCGGCTGATGGCGCGGGGCGTGCGGTTCGCCAATGCCTATGCGACCGTGCCCCTGTGCGCCCCCTGTCGGGCGGAACTGACCACCGGCCTCTCGCCCTACCGCACCGGGCTTGTCGACCTGAACCGCTACTGGCGCGATGTCATGCCTCCGCACAAGGCCTGGGCCTATGACCTGCGCCGCGCGGGTTTTTACAATTTCACAACGGGCAAGGTCGATGCGAACTACCGCCCGATGCCCGAAAGCTATCGCCGCTTCCTGTTTCACGAAGAACCCGCCGCCGCCGATCAGGGCGAGCGGACGAAGGTGAAGGAATACCTCGACCGTGGACCGGGGATCAAGGGCGTCAACCACCCCGACGACGATGGCAGCCAAGATGACCGCTTCTATGACTTCCATGTAGCGCAGAATGCGATTGATTTCCTCGGCCGCGCCGACCCGTCCCGCCGCCATCTGATCCAGCTGGGCTTCAAGCACCCGCATTACAATCTCGAATGCCCCGACCGCTTCTATCAGATGTATGACGCGAGCGCGATCCGCTGGCCGGAAATCGCCTCGCCCGAAGATTACTTCGGCCCCCAACCCGGTTTCGCCGTCTATGAGGCCGCCTATATCGCCAACGGCAACTGGACACCGGAAAAGGCCGGCGACGAAGGCTGGCGGCAGGTGGTGCGCGCCTATTTCGCCGCGATCAGCCATGTCGATCACGAAATCGGCCGCTTTCTTGCCACCCTCGAAGCCTCGCCCTTCGCGCAGAACACCACCGTGGTCTTCCTGTCCGACAATGGCTTCAACCTTGGCAACCACGACAGCTTCCACAAGATGAGCCAGTGGGACAGCGCCGCACATGTCCCCGTTTGCATCTGGAACGCGCGCATGGACGGCGGGCGGGTTGAAAGCCTGCCGGTGTCCCTGCACAATTTCCCCAAAACAATCATGGATCTGGCTGGCCTGCCTTACCGGCCCGACTGGGTATCGGGGCAAAGCCTTCTGCCGCTGATCGACGAATCCTTCGGCAGCTATGACGAAAGCAAATCGCCCATCACTTCGGTCTTTGGCACACTTTCGGTTCGCCCTTCGGTCGAAGGCTATCGCCATCTGCGCTACTTCCGCTATCCGAACGGCGAAGAGCATGTCTATGACATCGAAAAAGACCCCGGCGAGACGGAAAACCTGATCGCCACCGCCCCCATCGACTTGCTGCGCAAGGCGCTGGTCGATGGGGCACTGGATCTGGGGCTGGACCTGCGCGGCTTTGAAAACCCCGTGTGCGGCATCAATGCGATGATGGCCGTCGATGGCAGCGTGGTGCTGCAAGGGACGCGCGGCAATGACCAGTACTGGGTTTACGGGGCTGACGCCGAAAAGATCGTCGAAACCAAGGACGGCGGCCATGATACGCTGTGGTATATGGGCGGTCCGGATGATTACGTGCTGCATTGCCCGATGAATGTCGAAACCATCCGCATCGCCACCGTCGTCGCCCGCAAGGAAGGGCCGGACAAAAGCGATGGTCGCACCATCCGCATCGTCGCCCACCCCGACAGCCCAATCGAGTTTGAGTGTTCCGAACGGGTCATGGTCAATGTCACCGGATCGCGCGGCAATGATGTGATGCGCGGGCCGAAATATGGCGGCGCCACCTTCCACGGCGGGGAAGGGGATGACCGGCTGGAGGCCGTTTCGCGCAATTCGTCTTCGCGGCATTTCTTCTATGGCGGGGCAGGGGATGACCTGCTGATCGGCGGCTGGGGGCGTGATGTGCTCGACGGCGGCACCGGCAATGACACGATCTGCGGCGTGGATGGGCGCAACCGGATTTACGGCGGTCATGGCAATGACCTGATGACCGACGGCGACGGGTCATCTCTGGTGCATGTCGGGCCGGGGCGCAACCGCGTTTCGCTCGGGGGCGGCAACGACACGCTTCATGGTGGCACCGGCATCACCCACGTCGATCCCGGTCCGGGGGCGGTACTGTTCGTGCTGCCTTACGGCGGTGTGACCTATATCAACGGCTGGACCGCCGAACAGCGCTATGACCTGTCGGCTTGGCCCGCGCCGCCGCAGGTACGCCGGATGGTCGGCGGGGTGGTGGAACTGTCATTGGGCCTGACCTTCGTGCTAATCGCTGGGGTGCCTGAAGGCCACGCCATCGAAAGCCAGTTTGGTGCCGCCGCGTCGGCCCCGTCTGAACAGGCTGACACACTGCTGATCGGTGCCGAAGATGACAGCGCAACCGAGGCGTAATGCACGACGGACGGCAGAGATTTTTCGCTTCGCTTCTGCCCGGTCTTGACCTTGCGCCGCGCCGCGCGCTTATAGGGTTAAGAGTTTTGCGCGAAAGGAACTGACCATGGCTTTCACCCTTCCCGACCTTCCCTATGCCCATGATGCTCTGGCATCGCTTGGCATGTCAAAAGAGACGCTCGAATACCACCACGACCTGCACCACAAGGCCTATGTCGACAATGGCAACAAGCTGATTGCCGGCACCGAATGGGAAGGCAAGTCGCTGGAAGACATCATCCGTGGCACCTATCAGGCCGGTGCCGTGGCCCAGAACGGCATTTTCAACAATGCCAGCCAGCATTGGAATCACAATGAATTCTGGAAGATGATGGGTCCGGGCGAAGGCAAGAAGATGCCGGGTGCTCTGGAAAAGGCACTGACCGAAAGCTTCGGCTCGGTTCAGAAGTTCAAGGACGATTTCGCCGCCGCCGGTGCGGGCCAGTTCGGTTCGGGCTGGGCATGGCTGGTGCGCGACAAGGACGGCGCGCTGAAGGTCACCAAGACCGAAAACGGCGTCAATCCGCTGTGCTTTGGCCAGACCGCCCTTTTGGGCTGCGACGTCTGGGAACATTCCTACTACATCGACTTCCGCAACAAGCGCCCGGCCTATCTGACCAACTTCCTTGAAAAGCTGGTCAACTGGGAAAATGTCGCCTCGCGCCTGTGACCAGCGCCTGAGGTGATAATGCGTCACAAAGCTCGGAAAGGCCTGCCGGGATTGGTCTTGGCGGGCCTTTTGATGATCTGGGCAGCCCCGTTGGCCGCCCAGGACTGGATCACGCCCGAAGCCTGCCGCGTGACCCGCGAAGACGCGGATCAGGCCAGCTTGCCGGCGGATCTTGAACCAAAGGTCAACGTCGAAGCCGCGGCCATGGCCTATGGCACCGGGCGACTCTGGAAGATCACCGCGCCGGAAGGCAAGGTTTCCCACATCTGGGCCAGCTTTCATTCTTCAGACCCGCTGATCCTTGATCTGCCGCCGCAAGTGACGCTGTTCGTGCAGCAGGCGCAGGTGCTGGTTCTCGAATCCGATCCGCGCGCTGCCGACCGGCAGGAACTTGAAGAACGGTCCCTGCAGGCGGGGGTGTGGCTGGCACCGCAAGATATCCCCTGGGACAAGCCCTGGCTGACCGGCGATCTGCGGGCTTGGGCCACCGCGCGCAGCCTTGCGATCTTTCACGATGAAGATGCCTTCGCCGCTTTGACCGACGCGGGGCTTGCGGCTTATCTGCTTTTGGATCCGTGCGAGGATTTCGCGGCAGGCGCCCTTCCCGTGCAGGACCAAAGGCTATTGCTTCATGCCCACGAAGCAGGTGTGCCTGTGCAGGGGCTTGAAGATTGGGACGCATTTCTGGCGGAAGTGGGCCAGCCGGAACAGCGCGAAACCGCACAGGCCATCGCCCTTGTGCAGACGTCCTCGCTTAACCCGGATGGTTTTACCTCTGCCCGCGCCTCGGCCTTCCGCCTGTACCGCGAAGGGCGGCTTGGGGCCATGATGATATGGGATCGCATTTACCTGCAGGCGATCTTTGGCAAGGACGAAGCGGCCCGGCTGTCGGATCTGGCGCGTGGATACATGATCGGCGAACGCAATCAGCGATTCCTGAAGGCAATGCGGTCATCGCTGGACGCGGGCGGTGCGGTGGTTGCCGTCGGTGCCTTCCACCTGCCCGGCACGGATGGGCTGCTGTCCGGTCTGGCGGCGCTGGGCTACCGCGTCGAACGGGTGCCGGTAGCGGGCGAAGCGCCATGAGCCAGCGCCCGACCGATCACGCGGCGCGCGGTATTGGCGCCCTGATCCTCGCCTGCTCGATCTGGGGTCTCGCCCCGCTTTATTACAAGGCCATGGGTTTTGTGCCGCCACTCGAAATGCTTGCGCACCGAACCATCTGGTCGATGGTCGTGCTGGGCCTTTACCTGGTGGCACAGGGCCGGTTTGGCGATATTGCCCGCCTGATCAGGTCGCGTGAATGGTCGATCGTGCTTTTGGGCGCGGTAATGATTTCGGTCAATTGGTACCTGTTCATCCGCGCCATCCAGAGCGGCTATGCGGTCGAGGCGAGCCTTGGATATTACATATTTCCGATCGTGGCCGTCTTGCTGGGAATGCTGGCCTTTGGTGAACGGCTGCGCACGCCGCAGACATTGGCGGTGGCTTTGGCCGGGCTGGCGGTGATGGTGCTGACCTATGGGCTGGGTGTGGCGCCGTGGATGGCGCTGGTGCTGGCTGTGACTTTCGGGATCTACGGTCTGGTCAAGAAACGCCTTAGCGCTTCTCCGGTCGCCTCGGTGGGCGCTGAAGTGGCATTGATGCTGCCCTTCGCAGTGGTCTGGTTTGCGGTGATCCAATTTGATGGACAGGGCCATTTTGGCGCGAGTTGGGGCACCAGCCTTGCCCTTGCCTTTTCCGGGCTGGTGACCGCAGTGCCCCTGATGCTTCTGTCCTATGGGTCACGCAGGGTCAGCATGGCGGCCTACGGCCTGACCCAATATCTGAACCCGACCTTGCAGTTCCTCTGCGCGGTATTGGTCTTTCAGGAACCGTTCACCCGCTGGCACCTGATCGCTTTCGCGCTGATCTGGGCTGCGGTTGGCGTCTTTGCCATATCCGCGCTCCGCGGTCTGGGGATTGAAGCCGGCGACGCGCCAGCCTGACCCGTTCAGGCAAATTTGATGCGCAAAGCGGCTTCCAGGGCTGCAACATCGGGCGCAACCGTCAGGAAAGACCGAAGCGTGACATCCGCGAATCCTTCGCGGATGATATGATCCACAAGCCGCAAAAGCGGGTCCCAATAGCCCTCGGTATTCAGGATCAGGATGGGCTTCTCGTGCAGGCCGAGCTGCCGCCAGGTCAGCACCTCGAAGAACTCATCAAGTGACCCGCCGCCGCCCGGCAGGATGACGACTGCGTCGGCATTCATGAACATCACCTTTTTGCGTTCATGCATGGTTTCGGTGATGACGAAACGCGTCAGGTCGCGCTTGCCCACCTCCATCGCCAGAAGGTGGGTCGGAATGACGCCGAAGGTTGCACCTCCGGCACTCTGGGCCGCCCGTGCAACCTCGCCCATCAAGCCGACATCCCCCGCCCCGTAAACCAGCCGCCAGCCGTTTGCGGCCAGCATGTGCCCCGTTGCCTCGGCCTCGGCTCGATAGGCAGGGCGCGCACCCGAACGGGCACCGCAATAGACACAGACAGAATGTGCAGGGGCGGACATGGGCTCAAACCTTTGAAAGGGTTTCTTTGACCCCTGATAGCGGCGTTGCTATGGTTGCTCAAGCACCGGCAAGACCTATGACCGGAATGCAGGCGAAGGGGATGGTCGGGATGCAAGAAATGAAACAGGCTCCAGCGGGCGGCAGGGCAGTTTGGACTTGGATCGGCGGCGTGGCGGCTGGCGTTGCCGTCGGAGCGCTGGTTTGGTTTTTTGCGATACGCGGCGGGTCCGATCGCCCCGTGCCGGCCGAACCAACAGCCGAGCCCACGGCGACAACCGCCCCCGCCGCGCCCGATCAGAGCAGCGCCGAAGCCCCCACCGTTGCCGCCCCCGTCCTTCCCAGCTTTGACACGGTGCGCGCAGAGGCCGATGGGTCGGTTCTGGTCGCAGGAACGGCTGGCGCCGCCGCCAAAGTGCATGTTCTGGTTGACGGGGCGGAAGCAGGCAGCAGCGACGCCGACGGGCAAGGCAAATTCGCGGCCTTCCTTGATCTGGGCGTTTCAGACAAGCCAAGGGTGATCACCCTGATGGTCAAAGGTTCCGATGGCAGCGATCTGACCTCGGCCACCAATGTGATTCTTGCCCCCACGCCTGCACCCGGGCCAGCCGACACCACCACCGAAACGGCCGCAGCGGCCGCGCCTGCGGAAACCGCCGACGCCGAAGCGTCAGCCAACCCCGACGTGCTGGTGGCCGACGCGGAAGGCGTCACTAAACAAACGCCGGATGCACCGCTGGCCGAAATGATCATCGATACGATCGGCTATGACGCGTTCGGCAATGTCGATATCGCCGGTCGCGGTGCCGCAGGGACGTTTGCATGGCTTTACATCGACAATGAACTGGCCGCCTCCGCCCCGTTGTCCTTGACCGGCAAGTGGCGGATGAAGCTGACCGGCATTGATGCGGGCGTTCACACGCTGCGGGTCGATCAGCTTGACGATGCCGGCAAAGTCACCTCGCGCGTAGAGACGCCGTTCCAGCGCGAGGCCACGGAAAAGGTGGCGACGGCGGCACCTGCGGTGGCTGCGGCGCCGGAACCGGCCGCCGCCATGCCGCCGCCTGTGCAAGATGTGACCATCACCGTGCAGCCCGGCTTTACTCTGTGGGCCATCGCCCGCGAGACGTATGGCGA
>CANJQT010000050.1 GCA_947476475.1 Paracoccaceae bacterium
AAAGGGCCTGATCCTTCGGCGCGAGGAAACCCCCACCGGCTATCTGCTGCGGTTTTCAGGGCCCGAGGCGAAGCGCGGCGGGCTGATGGACGATGTGATGGATGAGGTGGAGAGGTTGTTTGTGCCCAACCAGTAGCACCTCAAAGAAAAGGGCCGATACTCTACTTCGGTACGCTTCCGCGATTGCTACGCGCCTTATTGTCGCTCAACTTCCTAAATGCAGAACCACATTATTGATTAGGTCAGTAATGGTATCGTCCGCCTGCGCTTGCGTTACGATGACGATGGATGGATGTGCGACCGTGTTACGTCTTTTCAATTTGGCTTCGAGAATCTCTACAACGTTCTTGTTCAAAAGCCTCGCAGTCCGGCAAGCGTCGATGACTTGGCTCTCCTTCAGTTCGTCGAAGTCATCGCGGACGGCAACCAAGACATTCAACTTTGGAAAGCGCTTCTTGATACCGTCGTTTAACCGGTCGAGCCGTGTTGTATCTGCAAGCAGCCACCCCATGAGGTGATCATAGGCCAGATTCCACGCCATGACGATGGCAGCGCGGTAAGCCTTCACCTTGTAGCAATTCAGTGCCTCGTTCAGGAAGTCGCGCTCAGCCACGTTCGGCACTTTGGCCGGGAGGTCGGACAACAACTTAGATACGGCAATGACCGACGGATTACCGCCTACCCTTTTGTCTAGGTCCCGGCGAACCGCCCCGGCAAGTTTGAATCCGCTCCCAGCTTTGATGACCTGCGGAGGCTTCTTCGCAGAAAGCCTGTCCAAATACTGGGCCACATTGGGTGGCTCTACCCCTGCCTGCCGAAACGCGTCGCGTAATGCAGTAGTGGATAGGGCAGCTTTCCCTTCAACTGCCTCAAGATACCAGGCAAGGAGAAGTAGCTGATCTACTGATGATTTCGAATGAAATCCCGAGACGGAATCCGAGAACTCCTGCACTGTGTTCAAGTCAGTCTCCGGCCATCTTGTGAACTTTGTCGAGACCAATATGGTTAGTAGCGTATGTCCCTTTGGATTTGCCTTGGTCCACAAGCTGAACGACTTTGAGATCACGAAGAGGCTGCCCGAAGTCTTTCGCGCCGCTCGGCCAACCGAGTTTTCGGAAGCAGGTATAGACGTGATCGAGGCTTGCCCCCTCTAGCTCAGCGCGATGTTCCGTGAGGAAGGCAACAACCACAAGGTGCTTGTCGCGATCTGTCTTTGCCGAGTACTTCGCGACGTAGCTCGCAAGCGACGGTTCTTTGTCGAGGTCAATATCGACCACCTTTCGCTTTGCGGGCTTCCATTTCCGCACAACGGCGGGCTTGGCTGGCGTTTCATGCGGCTCAGCTTCATCCGCCTCGTCGCCGTCGACGACGTCTTGCTCGTCATGATCGTCTGCGGAAACCATCGCGACTTGTGCTTTCGGGACCCTAGGACCGTTTATCGAAGCTGGGCGCAAGGCGTTCTGAATAGCGTTGGTGATCTGCGTAAGATCGCCTTCAGGCATTTCCGCTTCAAGTATGATAAAGCGGATTCGAGAGGTGCCGTTTCCTTTGACCGGTTTCTTGACCATGCAAGCCCCAATTCCACATTTGCACGTAGTGGTTGCTGATAACACAATCAGTAGCGTATAGCGAGTCGCAGCAAGCCGTATTTTGGGGAAATGACCTGCTCGCATTTGGCAATTAGTCAGGTCACCGCGTCCGCCTCGGCGTAGCTGGTGTAGGGTGCGCATTCATCGCGCGCCACCCCATCACAAACCTTTCCATCCGGTTAACGTAAAATCACAACCATCTGAATCAAAACACTTTCCCCAAGCGTCCACATGTGGACACCCTTCGAAAATCCCTCCATACTCCCCGATTATGCCCGCCCTTTGCCGCGATTGCCTCACCCTGTTCCCGGCCGGCCCGCGCTGCCCCGCCTGCCGCAGCCCGCGGCTGATTGCCCACCCCGAACTCGAAACCCTCTCCATCGCCCACATGGACTGCGACGCCTTTTATGCCTCGGTCGAAAAGCGCGATCAACCCGACCTGCGCGACCGCCCGCTGATCGTCGGCGGCGGCCACCGCGGGGTTGTCTCCACCTGCTGCTACCTCGCCCGCATCAAGGGTGTCCGCTCCGCCATGCCGATGTTTCAGGCGCTGAAGCTCTGCCCCGAAGCCGCCGTCGTCAAACCCCGCATCACCCACTACGCCGCCGTCTCCAAACAGATCCGCGCCCTGATGGAGGAACTGACCCCCCAGATCGAACCCCTCTCGCTTGACGAGGCGTTCCTTGACCTCAGCGGCACCCAGCGTCTCCACCACGCCCCCCCCGCCGTCCTGCTGGCCCGCCTCCTGAACCGGATGGAGGCCGAGATCGGCGTGACCGGATCGGTCGGCCTGTCCCACAACAAGTTCCTTGCCAAGATCGCCTCCGACCTCGACAAACCCCGCGGCTTTTCCGTGATCGGCCGCGCAGACACCCCCGCCTTCCTGAAGGGCAAACCCGTGCGGATGATCTGGGGCGTCGGCGCCGCCATGCAAGCCACGCTGGAAAAGGCCGGCATCCGCACCTTCGACGATCTTCTGCGCTGGGACCGCAAGGATCTGGCCCATAAGTTCGGCCCGATGGGCGACCGGCTCTACCATCTCGCCCGCGGCGAAGACCGCCGCCGCGTCAGCCCCCACGAACCGATGAAGTCAATCTCCGCAGAAACCACCTTCGACGAAGACACCGCAGACCGCGATATCCTTGACGGCCACATCTGGCGGCTGGCCGAACGGGTATCCGACCGCGCCAAGGCGAAGGATCTGGCCGGGCAAACCGTCACCCTGAAACTGCGCCGCGCCGATTTTTCGCTGCTGACCCGCAGCCACAAGCTGCGCGATGCCACCCAAACCGCCGACCGGCTTTACCGCGCCGCCGCCGAATTGATGGCCGCGGTTGCAGAGCCCGGCCCCTTCCGCCTGATCGGAGTGGGCCTGTCAGAGATCACCCCTGCCAACGCCGCGGACCTGACCGGCGATCTGCTGGACCCCGGCGCCAGCAGACGGCTGGGCGCGGAACGGGCGGCAGACAAGATCAGGGCGAGATTCGGAAAGGACGCAATCATCAAGGGCCGCGCCTTGCGCTGACTATTCGGCCGCCAGACGCGTCTCGGGCCTGCCAAGGTCGGCGATCTGCGACATGACCTGCATCAGGCGGTCGCGGAACTGCTGAAAATCAGTGCGCCGCGCGATAAGCTGTTCGTCCATATACAATGAACGGTCCAGCTCGATCTGGATCGCGTGCTGGTTGATGCCCGGGCGGCCATAGGCCTGGGCGATATAGGCACCTGCGAAGGGTGCGTTGCGCGCCACGCGGAAGCCCTCGGCGCGAAAGGCTTCTTCAACCTTCACCACAATATCCGAGGAAGCCGAAGCGCCGTAACGGTCACCGATGACGATCTCGGGTCGGTAACCGGGCCGGGCAGCGATTGCTTCCATCGCTTCGTGCGGCATTGAGTGCACGTCGATCAGAATCGCCCTGCCGAATTCAGCGCGCGATTCGTCCAGAAGGCGCTGCAGGCAATCGTGATAGGGATGCCACCAGTCGCGGATCCGCGCCCGTGCCTGATCCATCGGCAGCTTGCCGCGATAGATGGCACGACCGCCGGAGACCACCCGCGGGATCACCCCAAGACCCGATGCCACGCGCGGATTGTGGGCTGCAATGCGCGCCCCTTCGACAACGGCGGGGTCAAGTTCATCGGCGCCGCGATTGAGGTCGATATAGGCGCGCGGGGCGACTGCGGTGAGGAGGGCGGCCCCAATCAAGGGAATTTCCGCCAGAAGATCGTCCACATAGGCATCTTCTGACGTGCGAACCGTGTGTTCGTCGAGGACCGAGGCTTTCAGAAAGGCCGCGTCATAGGCCCGCCCGGAATGCGGCGAGGCAAAAACCACAGCGGTTTCGCGGCGCGCGGGAAGATGGAGATTGTAGGCGGTACTGGTCATGCGTTACCTGTTTCTCACAGAAGCATAGCGGTAAAGAGTGCTTTGCCAAACCCCCTTGCAAGCCTTGACGACTCCTTTTATAGCACCCGGGACCGACGCGGTTCCGCCCGCGTCCTTATTGTTTAAGGTGGGCGGATCTTCGAAGGACGGGCGCGTAGCTCAGCGGTAGAGCACTACGTTGACATCGTAGTGGTCACAGGTTCGATCCCTGTCGCGCCCACCATTCACCGCCCGCAAGGGCCCGTTTTCAAGGCGCACGCCATTCGTGCATCGGCGCCGCGAAGGAGAAGAACGATGAAGGTTGCGAACTCGCTCCGCTCGCTCAAAACGCGTCACCGCGATTGCCAGGTCGTGCGCCGCAAAGGCCGCGTCTATGTGATCAACAAGACGCAGAAGCGCTATAAAGCCCGTCAGGGCTGATCGCTTTCGAGCAGCAGGACTTTCAAAGGCCGCCCAGGGCAACCTCGGCGGCTTTTATCATTGGCAGGTGCCGACTTTCACATCTATGTGGTCAAAACCAGAAATCCCGCGACCAAAAGCACCGCACCAATGAGATGTGATACAAATGCCTTTCGGGGGAAAAGTTTCTCCGCGGTGACAAGCAGCGCAAGGCCCAAGATCCAGTAAAGATTCATGATGCCGCCGACAAATAGCAGCGCCATCAAACCCCAGCAGCATCCCAGGCAATAAAGCCCATGCCAGAATCCGACGGACAACGCGCCCGAGTATCCAGTGCCCCTATGGGTCGTTAGAAACTGGGTGGGAGACTTGCAGGAGTTCAGACAGGCACGTTTCAGCCAGCTGAACTGATAGGCACCCGTCGCCAGCAAGATCACGCCCGATAGCGCCCGCGATCTGACGATCATCATGCCCGGTTCGAATAATTTTGCCCCTTGGAGCGCCCATTGCAGCGCCGTGGCTGCCACTGAAAACCCAGCCCAGCAGAGAAGATAGCCCATCAGGAAAACTGCAACCAGCGACGGCACGCGGGCACTTTCTGGCCCTTGCCGTTTCAACGCTGCAAACAAGAGCAAGGTCGGCGCGGTACTTGGTGTCATCATGGCGATCATCATGAGCCACCACATGAGAAAAATCAGCGCCGCATAGGGGAAGTTCCAGCCCGGCGGCGCCCCCATGTCCATCGCGCGGCCGAGCGGCCCGGACATGCGCGTCATTTCAAACGCCGACATGTTCATGCCGACCCCGAACATCGTGTAGATCGCAGCAAGCAGCGTGACGCCGCCCAATGCACAAAACACGATGGCGCGGTCCCGCTGCAACAGGCGCTCGATCACGCCGGGTGCTGACTGATCGTATTTCGAATTCGAATCCGCCACGGCGTGCTGCTAGTGATGAACCACGCCTGAACCCGTCATGTGCAACTCGGCAAAATGAGCGTGAGTGTTGTTGTTGTTATTAAGCTCGATGGCGCCGCCCTTTGTCTTTGTGCTTGCGCTGGCCATTTCGGCCTGAATGAATTCAAAGCCTTGGGTTAGATTGATGCGGATACGATGCGGCAAACCAGACACGATATTGGGAATTGGCTTGGCTTGGATATCGAACACATTGTCGACCTTTACCTCGCCAATCCGCTCGTCCGGGTCGAGAGCAGTCTCGATCCGCGAATAAAGCGTCTTATGTTTGTTGGGCGCCATCTTGGAAAAGACGAACCACATTGTCGCCATCTCTTCGGTATCGGCACCGGTCATGATCGCCTCAAGCGCCGCACGTTGCTTCGGGTCGGCGCGATCATCAATGACCAGTTGCATTTGGCCGTTGCCATGGTGAATCGCGCCGGGCCATTTGTATACGCCTGCGGCACGCAATCCATCAAGCTTCACATCGCCGTAGTGACCTTTGTCGATTTCGAAAGCGACTGCGGCTTCACAGCTTCCCGTCGTTGGCAAGACGCCAAACTGGCAGGGGCAGCCATAGTTGCAATTGCAGTTTGCCAATTCGCGGCCACGGATTTCCCAAGGTGTCATTGTCGCGTTCCTTCTATGCATGGGGCAACGATCAAACGCCAAGCTGCGTATCCCCGAGTAACGGGCCTTTGGCGCTTGGTCTTGGCTTGGTCTTTCACTTGAACTACACAGGCGCTTTTCTGAATCTGCGACGTTCTGCGTCACGGAAGCAATCAGATCAAAACTTCATACCACGAAATTCGTCGAAACTACACATTCAGTTATGGTTGGGAGCAGGCGTCGAGGTTTGCTTTTGCGCTGTGTGACGCCTCAGGGTTTGACCAAGGGCACCACGCGGGCCGCGTCGGCGTCGGGCGCCAGTTCCTCGAAATCGAAGTTGTCCAGCCGTTTGGCGCGGCGGCCCGCCTTGTCGGAGGAGATCTTGATATCTTCGATATCCTTGGCGGCCTGATGGAAATGGCGGTCAAGGCTGCCGACCCGTTCGCCCAGCCGATCGACATCGCCGTGCAGAAGCGCCAGTTCGCGGCGGATCGCCCCGGCCTGTTCGCGCATGCGGGCGTCTTTCAGGACGGCGCGCATGGTGTGCAAGGTGGCCATGCAGGTGGTGGGCGACACGATCCAGACCTTGGCCGCGAACCCGTCGCGGACGAGTTCGGGGAAGTTGGCGTGAAGTTCGGCATAGACCGCTTCGGAGGGCAGGAACATCAGGGCGCCATCTGCGGTTTCGCCTTCAAGGATGTAGCGTTCGGATATGGCCTTGATATGGCTGCGCACCGCGATACGCATCATCCGCTGGGCTTCGATCACTTCGGAATTGTTGGTGGCGCGGCGGAGCGCCTCGTAGGCTTCGAGCGGGAATTTGCTGTCGATGACGATGGGGCCGGGCGGGTTGGGCAGGTGGATCAGGCAATCGGCGCGCTTGCCGTTGGAAAGCGTGGCCTGCATCGCATAGCTGTCAGAGGGCAGCGCCTTTTGCACGATGTCATGGAGCTGGATTTCGCCAAAAGCGCCGCGGGTCTGTTTGTTCGACAATATGTCTTGCAGGCCCAGCACGTCGCCCGACAGCTTTTCGATATTGGCCTGCGCCTTGTCGATGGTTTCCAGCCGCTGTTGCAGTTCGCCCAAGCTGCGGGCGGTGCGGGTCGAGGTGCCGTGCAGGGATTCGGTCATGCCGCGCGCCACTTCGGCCAGACGCGCCTCCATCAGCTGCAGAAGCTTGGCCTGGGCTGCGGCAGAGGCTTCGGAAACATGGTGAAGGCCGCCGGACAGTTGTTGCTGGCCGTCCGACAGGCTTTGCACGCGCTGGCCCAAGCTGTTCATCTGATAGATCAGCGGATCGGCCATGCCGGCTGAACGGCCGGCGGCGCGGAGGGTCAGGATCAGCAGGATGAACAGGGTCAGCAGAAGTGCGGCGCCGATGAGGGCGGCCAGCACCAGCGGATCGCTGAAGGAATAGGACTGGTTGCCAATCTGGATCATGTGCGCCCGAACAGTCGTTCGATGTCGGACAGTTTCAGTTCGACATAGGTGGGGCGGCCGTGGTTGCACTGGCCGGACAAGGGCGTGGCTTCCATTTCTCGCAGGAGGGCGTTCATTTCTTCGGGGCGCATCTGGCGGCCAGAGCGGACCGAGCCGTGGCAGGCCATGCGCGACAGGATGGCGTCGATGCGGGTGGCAAGCGTGAGGCTGTGGCCCTGATCGGCGAGTTCATCGAGGATGTCGCACAAAAGGGTGGCGGCATTGACCGGGCCAAGGATCGCAGGGGTGGCGCGGACGGCGATGGCGGTGCCGCCGAAGGGTTCGATCGACAGGCCGAGGCATTCGAGGTCGTCGGCATGGTCGATGAGGGTTGCGGCGTCGTGCGGCGACAGTTCGACGATCTCGGGGATAAGAAGTGCCTGAGCCGCGACGCCTTTCGCGTCACGCTGGGCTTTCAGCCGTTCATAGACCAGCCGTTCGTGGGCGGCGTGCTGATCGACGATGACGATGCCGGTTTCGGTTTGCGCGATGATGTAGTTTTCATGGACCTGCGCGCAGGCGGCGCCGAGCGGTTGGTGTGCATCGTCGTCGGCCTTTGTCCACGATTCGGGCGGGGGGGCGAAGCGGGCTGTGGCTTCGGCGAAGCCGGGGGCGAGCGGGGCTTGGAAGGCATGGGCGCGGCTGAGGCTGGCACCGGAGGGGCGGTCCATCTGATAGACGTGGGGCGCCGTGGGTTCGGGGCGCATGGCGCCGAGGGTGAGGCCGGCCACCGTCGAGGAAGCGCGGTGTCCTGCTTCGGCCAGGGCATGGCGCAGGCCCGAGACGATCAGGCCACGGGCAAGCCCGGGTTCGCGGAAGCGCACTTCGGCCTTGGCGGGGTGGACGTTCACATCGACGCGGGTGTGGTCGAGGGACAGGAACAGCACCGCCGCCGGATGGCGGTCGCGCGACAGCACATCCTGATAGGCGGCGCGCAGCGAACCCAGCAAAAGCTTGTCGCGCACCGGGCGGCCATTGACGAACAGGTATTGTTCGACCGCCGCCCCGCGCGAATAGGTCGGCAAGGCGGCATAGCCGGTCAGGTGTATGCCTTCGCGTTCTGCGTCAATGCGCAGGGCATTGTCGGCGAAGCCGCCACCCATCAGGGCGCGCAGCCGCAGGCCAAGCGCATCGAACAGGTCGCCCTGTTCGGCATCGGTGCGGAAGATCAGCTTGCCCTCGCCGCCGCCCGAGAGATCGCTCAAGGAGAAGGCGACATAGGGTTCGGCCATCGCCAGACGTTTGACCACATCGGCAATCGCCTGCGATTCGGCACGGTCGGCGCGCAGGAATTTCAGCCGGGCGGGGGTGGCATAGAACAGGTCGCGCAGTTCGACCACCGTGCCGCGTGTCAGGGCCGCAGGCCGCACCGGCGCTTCGCGGCCACCGGCAATGGTGATCTGCGCGGCATCATGGCCGACCGCACGGCTGGTGACTGTCAGCCGCCCCACCGCACCGAGCGAGGGCAGCGCTTCGCCACGAAAACCGAAGGTATGGATGTTCAGAAGGTCCGATCCGTCGATCTTTGACGTGGCATGGCGCGAAAGGGCCAAAGGCAGGTCTTCGGCGGTCATGCCGCAGCCATCGTCGGTGACGCGGATCAGGGTCTTGCCGCCATCGGCATAAGCCACTTCGATGCGCCGCGCACCCGCGTCCAGCGCGTTTTCAACCAGTTCCTTCACGGCCGAGGCTGGGCGTTCGACCACTTCGCCGGCCGCGATGCGGTTAACCGCCGCTTCGTCAAGTTGGCGGATGACCGGGCGCTGGGGCGCATGGATGTTGGGGGCCGGGCTGTTCATGCCCCAAGGTTTAGCATGGGGCATGAGATTCGGCCATCAGGATCAGGGGCTGGTTGTGACGGCTTCGGGCTTGCCCACCACCACGAATGTCAGCTTGTCGGCCTGCATCCGTTCGCGTGCGACGCGGTTTACATCGGCAAGCGTCACCGCCTCGATCAGGCTGTTGCGCTTGGCCGGATAGTCGACGGGAAAGCTTTCCATCTGCATTCCGACCAGAATACCCGCGATGGTGCCGTTGCCGTCGAAACGCAGCGGATAGGAGCCGGTCATATAGGTCTTGGCGGCGTCAAGTTCGGCCTGAGTCACGCCGTTGGCGGCCACATCGGACCAAAGCTGGCGAATGACCTTGATCGCCTCGGCAGCCTTGTCGTTCGATGAGGCGAGCCCACCTGTCCAGCTTTCGGCCAGATCCATCGTCACCAGATCGGACGAAACCCCGTAGGTCAGCCCGCGCTTTTCGCGCACCTCGTCCATCAGGCGGGCGGTGAAGCCGCTGCCGCCGATGATCTGGTTCAGGACGAAGGCTGCGTAATAATCGGGGTCTGACAGTTTCAGTCCGGGCTGGCCGAACTGAATCGCGGATTGCGGCGTGTCGAAATCGACGACGGTGGTGCCGCCGGTAAAGCTGGCTTCGACAGGCGGGGGCAGCGGGGCGCCGGTTGCGGGCAGATCGCCCAAAAGCGTATCGAGCAGGACGCCAAGATCAGCAGGCGAGATATCACCAACCGCCGACACATAAAGCCGGTCGCGGGCCATGGTTGCGGCTTTGGCGGCAAATATGTCGTCCCGCGTCAGGGAGTTGACGGACACCTTGGTGCCAAGTTCGGACGAGCCATAGGGGTGATCGCCGTAGGTCAGTGCCGCGAAGGTTTCGCTGGCGATGTCGCTTGGGTCGGTTGCCCGGTTGTCGATGATCGACAGGATCTGCCCGCGCACCCGGTCGATCGCATCCTGATCGAATGTCGGGTCGATGAGGGCCTGCCGCAGCAGGGCCACGGCGGCATCGCGGTTTTCTGTCAGCATCTGCGCCGATACGGTGACCATGTCTGCATTCGCATCAAAGCTCAGCTTGGCTGCCAGATCATCGCGCGCTTCGGCGAAACTCTGCGAATCGAGATTGCCCGCGCCTTCTTCCAGAAGGGACGCCATCAGCATCGTGGCACCGCGTTTGCCTGGCGCATCAAGCGAGGTGCCGCCACGGAAGCGGATTTCGAGGGCGGTGAAGGGAATGCCGTGTTCCTCGACCAGCCAGGCCTTGATGCCGCCGGGTGAGGTGACTTCGGCGATCTTCACTTCGGCCCAGATCGGGCTGGCGAGCAGGCCGATGACTGCGGCCAGAACGAAACGGATCATTGCATCACCTCTTCGCTGCCGGTGGTCGTGGCCCAGCCGGTCACGGCGTGGCGGCGATCAAGAACGGCGCGAGCAGCCTTGATCACATCTTCTTCTGTCACGGCTTGCAGGACATCGGGCCAAGCCTGCACGTCTTCGATGGTGAGACCGGTGGTCAGGGCAGAACCGTAGTCCTCGGCAAGATCGCCGACATTGTCCTTGCGGTAGATCAGATCGGCGCGCAGCTGGGTTTTCAGCCGGTCGAACTGGGCCTTGTCGACGCCGTTTTCCAGAAGGTCGGCAATGACCTTGTCCAGCGCCGCTTCGGCATCGGCGAGTTTCACGCCGGGGGCCGGGGCGACATAGACGGTGAAGGTGGTGGGATCGAGCGATGTGCCATCGTAGGCGGCCCCAGCGGCAATGGCGATTTTCTGGTCAAAGACCAGCGCGCGCGACAGAAGCGAGGTTTGCGGATTGCCGCCCAGAAGGGCTGCAAGAAAGCTAAGTGCTGCCGCCTGTTCCTGCGCGCCGCGGTTGCGTTCGGGGGCAAGATAGCTGCGCGCCACATAGGGCTGCGAGATGTTGGGATCGCTGAACGACAGGCGCCGTTCGGCCAGTTGCGGCGGTTCCTGAGGGCGGATGCGGTCAACGATCCCTTCGCTGGGTTTCAGAGGGCCGTACCAGGTTTCGGCCATCGCCTTGACCTTGGCGGGATCCACGTCACCGGCGACGATCAGCGTGGCGTTGTTCGGGGCGTAATAGAGCTGATACCAGTCGAGCGCATCCTGACGGGAAAGCTGTTCCATCTCTGACCGCCAGCCGATGGTCGGGGTGCCGTAGGGGTGGTTGAGATATTGCGCGGCGTCCATTTGTTCGCCGAAGAGCGCCTCGGGGGACGAATCGATACGCTGGGCACGTTCTTCCAGAATCACTTCGCGTTCGGTCGTCACATCCTCTTCCGACAGGATCAGGTTGCGCATCCGGTCGGCTTCCATCTTCATCACCACATCCAGCCGGTCGGCGGCAAGGCGTTGAAAGTAGGCGGTCTGGTCATTGCTGGTGAAGGCGTTGTCATAGCCGCCGAACGCCTCGACCGTTTTGGAAAACGCGCCGGGCGCCAAGGTTTTGGTGCCTTTGAACATCAGATGTTCAAGGAAATGCGCGATCCCGGATTTGCCGCGCTTTTCGTCGGCCGATCCGGCGCGGTACCAGACCATGTGAGTGACGACCGGGGCGCGGTGATCTTCGATCACCACGGCCTGCATGCCATTCGGAAGGGAGAAGGTCGTCACCTGATCGGCCCAGGCGGCCGGGGCGACCAGAAGCGCAAGCGCAAGGCCACCGATGGAGCGGAACATGCAATCCTCCGAAGTTACGACAGCGGCAATCTATGCGGTGGAGGATGGCCTGCAAGCCCGAGCAATGCCGGGCCGCCGCACATTGGCGTTACTTTGGCTTGATCCCTGGCGGAGGGGCGCCGACCGTCTGCACGCCTGCGGCGCGCCAGCGTTCGAGTTCGGCATACTGATCCAGCATCATCAACCGGTAGGCTTTGTAGTAGACGTTGATGTTGAATATCCGTTCCAGAAGCCGGCCGTCATGCTTGCGGCGCCATTCCAGATCTTCGTCCGCGAGTCTGGCGCGGATGGTGGCGTCGCGGCCGAAGCGGGCGGCGTAGGATACCAGACCGCTGTTCGCGGCGGCGATCTTGTCGCCCACCTTAACCGAATCGGGATTGCCGCCCAGAGCTGCGATGGCATCCGCTTCGGGTGTCGGATCGGTAATGTTGGCGCCGCCGGGGGTCGGTTCGGGCAGCGTTGTCAGATCTTCCGGCATGGTCAGCGGCTTGCTGGGCAGGACGGTGAATTCATCGGGGCTGCGCGATTGCGAGCGGATGTTCATGAGTTCCGGCACTTTGTCGCCACGCGCGCAGGCCGACAGCGCCAGGGCTGCCAGCAGCGTGCCGCAAAGGATGCCGTTTTTCGCCCGCATGAATAACTCCCGCACCTTACGTGCCTGTCTTAGCTGATGATTTCGGGCGCGTCACGGGGTCTTGTCCCGCCCCGTGTAAAACACAAGGCCAAGCGCGCCGAAGAAAATCGCCACATCGGCGATGTTGAAGGAAAAGGGATTGTAGATACCGGGCACCGACATGTTGAGAAAATCAGCCACCGCCCCATAGAGAAGCCGGTCGATGACGTTGCCCAAGGCCCCACCGATCAGCAGGCCGGCGCTGATCTGCACCCGGTCGTTGTGCGGCTCGCGGCCCGCCATGCGCCAGATCCAGACCGATATTGCCAGCGCCAGAAGAATCAGCCCCCAGCGGGCCAGATCGGTGGAGCCGGAGAGCAGGCCGAAGTTGATCCCTTCGTTCCAGGCCATGACCAGCCGCAGAAAGGGGGGCAGCACGTCGATCTGCCGCACCTGATCGAGGTTCAGCGCGAAGACGACGATGTATTTCGTGACCTGATCCAGTGCGAAGGTGGCAATGGCGGCTTTCAGAAGGGTGCGCATGTGGATCAGTGCCGGAAATGGCGCATGCCGGTGAAGATCATCGCGAGGCCGCGTTCATCGGCGGCGGCGATCACATCGGCGTCGCGCATGGACCCACCGGGCTGGATGATCGCGGTGGCCCCGGCTTCGGCGGCGGCGATCAGCCCGTCGGCAAAGGGGAAAAAGGCGTCGGACGCCACCACCGCCCCCTTTGTGAGCGGCGCGGAGAGGCCCAGCGCATCGGCCATGTCTTGCGATTTGCGGGCGGCGATGCGGGTGGAATCGATGCGGCTCATCTGGCCCGCGCCGACGCCCACAGTGGCCCCGTCGCTGACGTAGACAATGGCGTTGGATTTGACGTGCTTTGCGACCTTCCAAGCGAACAGAAGATCGGCCATTTCGCGGGCATCGGGGGCGCGCCTTGTCACCACTTTCAGCGCGTTGGGGGCAAGCCAACCGCTGTCGCGGTCCTGCACCAGAAAGCCGCCTGCAACCTGCTTGAAGGCCAGACCGGGGGCGCTGGCATCGGCCAGCCCGTCGGTGGTCAGCAGGCGCAGGTTCTTCTTGCCCGCGAAGATGGCGCGGGCGGCATCGTCGGCGCCGGGGGCAATGACGACTTCGGTGTAGATCTGGGTGATTTCTTCGGCGGTGGCGGCATCTAGCGGGCGGTTCAGTGCCACGATCCCGCCAAAGGCCGAGGTGCGGTCGCAATCATAGGCGCGCTTGTAGGCTTCGAGCAGGGAAGCGCCTTGCGCCACGCCGCAGGGGTTGGCGTGTTTGATGATCGCGCAGGCGGCGCCGCGGGTGGGATCGAATTCGCTGACCAGTTCAAAGGCGGCGTCGGTGTCATTGATATTGTTGTAGCTGAGTTCCTTGCCCTGCCATTGGCTTGCGGTGGCAACACCGGGGCGTTTGGAGCCATCGGTGTAGAAGGCCGCCGACTGGTGCGGGTTTTCGCCGTAGCGCAGGGACTGGGCCAGTTTGCCCGCGAAGGCGCGCGCCGGGGGGGTGGCTTCACCGATAGCCGCAGCCATCCAGTTCGACACGGCCGCGTCATAGGCGGCAGTGCGGGCGAAGGCGTTCTGGGCAAGGTGCTTACGGAAGGAAAGGCTGGTCTGGCCGCCCTGCCCTTCGAGTTCCGCCAGCAGCGCGTCATAGTCGGCGACGTCAGTGATGACCGACACATAGGCATGGTTCTTGGCCGCCGCGCGGATCATCGCCGGGCCACCGATGTCGATGTTTTCGACGCAGGTGGCATAGTCGGCGCCACCCGCGACGGTTTCCTGGAACGGATAAAGGTTCACCACCAAGAGGTCGATGGGCAGGATGCCGTGATCGGCCATCGCTGCCGCGTGATCGGGATTGTCGCGCAGGCCCAGAAGCCCGCCATGGACCATCGGATGCAGGGTCTTGACGCGGCCATCCATCATTTCGGGAAAGCCCGTGACATCAGCAACATCCTTTACCGCCAGGCCGGCCTGGCGCAGGAGATGGGCCGAGCCGCCGGTCGACAGAAGTTCTACGCCGCGCCCATGCAGCGCGCGGGCGAAATCGACAAGGCCGGTCTTGTCGAAGACCGACAGGAGCGCGCGGCGCATGGGGGCAAGATCGGGGGCGGCAGAGCTGGGCGCTTTGATCACGGGATTAGGTTCCTTGGGTCAAAGGGGACGGGTCGTCCGGTTCAAGATCACGGATGGCGGCGGGGTTATCCTGTGCCTTGGCCAAGGTCCAGCCCAACTGGCAGGCATAATCCATCACCGCGCCGGAAAGGACGATCTGTTTGGTGGCGCGCGGCTTGAGGCGGCCGGATTCAAGATAGACCGACGGTTCCAGCCGCAGTTCGCCCACACCATCATGGCGAAACACCCAGATTTCCCCGCTTTTCAGCGCCAGCGACACGGCAGTGCCGCCCAGATCAAGGGTGGCGTCCACATCGGGATGCAGGTGAAAGCGCAGGTCAAAGTCGATGCCCTGATAGCGGATGCGCTTCATCAACTGGTCATAGCGGCGGCGATCGGCGCCGGTCATGGCGCCCAGGGTATCTTCGCCCTTCAGGATGCGGCCATCGAGCGAGAGGGTGAGTTCGCGCAGATGGGTCATGCCGTGGGTGGGCGCGTACCCATTGTGGCCCGCCAGCAGACGCAGGCCATCAAACGTGCTTTCGGTCTGGGCCCAGACCTGTTCTGGCACCTCGTCGAGTTCGGCCCGCGCACCGGGGCCGCCGTTTTCGCTGCCAAGCCGCGACGAGGAAAAGCCGCGGATGCACAGGGTGGAATGCGACGGCGTTGCCCGCCCGGCCCGCCGCCATTCGGCGCCAAATCCCGCGCCAGACCCACAGTTGACGATCAGCGGTCGGCGGCCCGAGGTCAGTTCGAAGGCGAGGGTGGAGGCGTGGGCATTGACTGAATGCCGCCCGGTAGGCGGGGCGGCTGCATCAAGGATGATGTTGGTGCGCCCGCCGGTGAGCCGCACGAAGCCCATGGTCAGGCCATGCGCGGTCAGGGCCTTGGCGTGGCTTTCCGCCAGGGCCTGATCCAGCACACCTGCCGCCCCGCGCCCGCCGCCATGAAAGCGCGCCAGCCCGCCGTCGGAATGGCGCAGGGCGCGCAAGGTGGGGGCGATGCGTTCGATGGCAGCCAGATGGTCGGGGGCGGCCTTGCGGCCGGCATCCGACAGGGCGCGTGAGGCCCAGGTCAGCAGGGTGAAGACCTGAAGCAGTTCTTCGGGGTTTCGGCTGGGAATGCCGCCGTCGGCGTCCACTTCGCGGGCGCATTCGCGGGCGAGGGCCGCGCTGGCGGCGGCCACATGGCGTTCCATCCCGGTCAGGGCGAGGCCCGCGTAGATCAGGCCGGTCAGGGCCTCGAACCTTGGCAGGCCGGGGGTGGCGGTCTTCCATCGGCGGGCAAGGAAGATGGTCTGCTGGCCGAGGCTGCGGAAGTAGGATTGCGCCTGCACCTTGTCGCGGCCGTTCAGCAGAAGAATCGCATGGTTGATCCAGCGGATCAACCGCCGCCCGGTAAGGTCGGGCGTCCAGCCCGGCCCCTGACCGCGTCCGAAACGGGCGATCCAGTCGAAGGTCCAGTCCTGCGCGCAGGCACGCGCCGCGGCTTCTTCGACTGCGGCCAGATCATCAAGCCAGCCAAAGCCGTGCAGCGCCTCTTCGAAGCGGGAATCGGGAACCGGGATATCCCAGATCTGCCGGGCTTTCGCCTCGATCAGGAAGCCCGCGAACATGAAATTCCCGGCGACAAGCTGCTTGCCGCGCGCATGGCTGCCGATCGAGCGGGGTTCGGGCTGGCTGACAAAGCCGGTGGCCGGGCGCGCAAGGGCGGCCAGCCGGGCATGGAGCCTGTTGGCCACCCTTACCACGCTGCCTTGCTGGTTGTTTGCCGGTGGTGCCACGCCCGCTGTCCTGTTGCCTGTTCAGGCCGATTCCCGGCCCTGCTGCTTTTGGGCTTCACCATACGGTCGCCCCGGCGGTCTGTCACCGCCCCCTCAGGATGCACGGCGCAGAGCCGCCATGTAGAACCCGTCCATTGCGCCAAGATCGGCCCAATGGTCGGGACGCAGCCGTAAACCGCCTTCGGCCCCTATCCAGGCCGGATCAATGCCGGGCAGGTCAAGCGCCGCCCGGTCGACCGCCAGATCGGGATGGCGCGCAAGTGCGGCGGCCACCTGGCGTTCGCCCTCGTCGGGCAGAAGCGAGCAGGTGGCGAAGAGCAGCCGGCCACCGGGTTTCAGAAAGCCAAGGGCCCGGTCAAACAGGGCCGACTGCAGGGCAAATACCTCTTTCAGGCTGGCGGCATCCTTGACGAAGGGCAGGTCTGGGTGTCGGCGGATGGTGCCGGTGGCCGAACATGGCGCATCCAGAAGCACCGCATCGAAAGGCGCGTCCGGCACCCAGGCCAGCGCATCGGCGACGACGGTGCGGGCAGACAGGCGGCAACGGGCCAAGTTTTCGGTAACCCGCAGCATGCGCTGTTCCGACAGGTCGAGTGCGGTCACATCCGCCCCGGCTGCGGCCAGTTGCAGAGTTTTTCCGCCGGGGGCGCAGCAGAGGTCAAGCACCCGCGCCCCGGGCTGCGGCGCAAGGATGCGGGCAGCAAAGGCGGCGGCGGCATCCTGCACCCACCAGTCGCCGGACGCAAAGCCCGGCAGTTCCGACAGGTGCGGCTGACCGGGCAGGCGCACCGATCCGCCGGGAAGGGCCAGCCCGCCCAACCGTGTGGCAAGTGCTGCCGAATCGCCATCGCGTGGCGTCAGATCAAGGGGGGCGCCACGGGCGTGCGCGGCCTCCATCGCCATGGTTGCGGGCTTGCCCCAGGCCGACATCAGCCGCCCGCGCAGCCAGCCTGGAAGCGGCTGCGGCGGGGCCGAGGTGAGTAGCGCCGGATCGGTTTCAGACACCCGGCGCAAGACGGCATTGACCATGCCGGCAAATCCTTCGGTCTTGCGACCTGCGGCACGGGTGATGGCCACGGCTTCATGCACGACTGCATGGGGAGGGGCCGATTCGGCCAGCAATTCGATTGTCGAGAGGCGCAAAAGCGCGCGGATGAAGGCCGGGGGTTCCTTGCGGACATAGGGTTTGAGGATTGCATCGGCCGCCGCCAGATGGCGCAGGGTGGTCAGCGCCAGACGCTGAGCCCGCGCCCGGTCAGGTGGCGCAAGGGCGGCCAGCGCGCCTTGGGCGATCTGATCGTTCAGGGGCAGACGCGCTTCGGTGACGCCCAGAACCAGTTTTGCGGCAACTGCCCGCGCCCCGTCTGCCTGTGCCATGCTCTGCCCCGTTTCGCTTGCCGTTTTCGGTGTTGGGCCTATATCAGAGGACAAGCCCGCACAAGGAATGCCGATGAGCCGTCTGCCACCCGCCTATTTGCCAGCCGACCTGCCGCCCCGCGACTTGCCGCCCGCTGCCGTGCGCGCGCTTGCCGAGGCGGAGGAACGCCGGCGCAAGGCCGCAGCCCCGCTGCCGCCCGAATTGGGCGGGCGCGAGGGGCCGGAACCGGTGCGCTATGGCGATTGGGAGAAGAAGGGGCTGGCGGTCGATTTCTGAGCGCTTGGCCGCCCGGAAACGCCGGGGGTTTTACCCCCGGACCCCCAGAGTATTTGCGCCAGGATGAATGGCGCAGGTCAGGTCTTTTCACAGGCCAAGGACATCCATCATGTCATATTCGCCGGGCACCTTGTCCTGCCCCCACAGTGCCGCCCTGAGAGCACCGCGCGCGAAAATCGCACGGTCGGTGGCGATGTGGCGCAGGATGATCCGTTCGCCGTCGGCGGCAAAGATCACGTCATGTTCACCGACGATGTCACCGCCGCGCACCGCCGCAAAGCCGATGTTGCCGCGCTGCCGCGCGCCGGTAATGCCATCGCGGCCGCTGTCCTTGTGACCTGCGAGGGTGATGCCGCGCCCGTCGGCGGCGGCCTGACCCAGCATCAGCGCGGTGCCCGAGGGCGCATCGACCTTCATGCGGTGGTGGGCCTCGACAATTTCGATATCCCAATCGGCATCCAGTGCGGCGGCGACTTTCTGGGTGAGGCGGGTCAGAAGGTTGACGCCGAGGCTCATGTTGCCGGCGCGGATGATCACCGCATGGCGGGCGGCGGCCTTGAGGCTGGCCAGATGACTGTCTTCAAGCCCGGTGGTGCCGATTACATGGACGGCGCGCGCCTGAGCGGCCAGGGCCGCGAATTCGACGGTGGCGGCGGGGGCGGTAAAGTCGATCACCGCCCGCGAGTGGGCGAAGGCTTCGAGCGGATCATCGGTGACGATAACGCCAAGGGCGGGTCCGCCCATCGCTTCGCCAAGGTCGCGGCCGATCCAGGCGTGGCCCGCGCGTTCGACTGCACCGGCGAGCCGCGCCTTGCCCGAAGCCAGCACCGCATCGACCAGCATCTGGCCCATGCGGCCCGAGGTGCCGGTGATGGTGATGCCCGGTAGCTTCGATGTGTCGGTCATTGCTGTGTCCCCGCTGATCGGCTTTCCTTAGCCGCTTGCACCCCGCTTGGCAAAGCCCCGTTGCGGCCCGCGCGGGCATGGCCTACATGGGGCCTATGGCACAGAACCGCTTTTCCTCGGGCAAAGGCCCCTCGCAACGCCAGCTTCGCGTCGGCGAACTGATCCGTCACACGCTTTCGGACGTTCTGTCGCGGGGCGAGGTGCATGACCCCGACCTTAACCGCTTTTCGATTACGGTGGGCGAAGTGCGGGTTTCCGGCGACCTGAAGGTGGCCACGGCCTTTGTCCTGCCGCTGGGCGGGCAAGGGGTTGAGGAGGCGCTGGTGGCCCTGCGCCGCAACAAGGGCGAGTTGCGCCATCTGGTGGCGCAAGCGATGACGTTGAAATACGCGCCCGAACTACGATTCCTGCCAGATGAGACCTTTGATCGCATGGATGAAACCCGCCGGCTGTTCGCCGATGAACGGGTGCAGCGCGATATTGCGGCGACAGGTGACGCAGGCGATGAAGACCCGGCTTAAGATTGCGGCGCTTGTGCTGGTGGCGTCCGCTTCGCAGGCCGCGGCGGGGGTTTGCCGTGACATGGAATTTGACGGCGCGCGCTATAGCCTGTGCGAGGCGGAGGCGAGCGAGGATGTTCGGCTGTTCCTGAACGGCACCGACGAAAAACCACTTGGCACTTTCCGTGCGGTTGACCAGAGCCTTGCGGCCGATGGCAAGCGGCTGGCGTTCGCGATGAATGCGGGCATGTATCACGAGGACCGCCGCCCGGTGGGCTATTACGTCGAAAAGGGCGCAGAAATGGCCGCGTTGCAGCGCAAGCCCGGTCCCGGCAATTTCGGTTTGCAACCGAACGGGGTGTTTTGCGTTCTGGATGGCAGCTTTGCGGTGGTCGAGACGCTGGCCTTTGATGCGGCGCGGCCCAACTGCCGTTTTGCCAGCCAGTCCGGGCCGATGCTGGTTCTGTCCGGGGCGTTGCATCCGAAATTCGCTATGGATTCGGAATCGGTGAATATCCGCAATGGCGTGGGTGTCAGCGAAGACGGCAAGCGGGCGTTTTTCGTCATTTCCGATGACGCCGTCAATTTTCATGCCTTTGCGCGTTTCTTCCGCGACGGATTGAAGGTTCCGAACGCGCTGTTTTTTGACGGCACCATCTCTCGGCTTTACGCACCCGAGGTTGGGCGGGATGATTTCGGCTTTCCGATGGGGCCGATCGTCGGGCTGGTCGTGCCTGCCGGGTAATACCGATTGCTTGTTGCCGATCGGTTGACGGGCCGGGAACCGTCGGATAGCAGGCCGCTTTGGGCGCAAAGGGACAGATCAGATGGCACGCAAGAGGGGACGCGACGTTTCGGGTTGGCTTGTCGTTGACAAGCCTGCGGGCATCACGTCGACCACCGTTGTCAACAAGGTGCGCTGGGCGTTTGACGCGAAGAAGGCCGGGCATGCCGGCACGCTGGACCCTGCGGCAACCGGCGTTCTGGCCATCGCTTTGGGCGAAGCGACAAAGACTGTGGCCCACATCACCGACGCGCTGAAATGCTACCGGTTTGGCGTGCGTCTTGGATTAGCCACCAATACCGATGATGCCGAAGGCGAGGTGATTGCAACTTCGGACAAGCGGCCAACTAACGAGGAGATCCTTGCTGGGCTTGCCGCTTTTCGCGGTGACATCTTGCAGGTTCCGCCACAGTTTTCGGCGGTGAAGGTAGAGGGTGAGCGGGCCTATACACTGGCACGCGCGGGCGAGGCGATGGAGCTGGCCGCGCGGGATCTGTGGGTGGAAAGCCTTGAGATGATTGAAAGACCCACGCCCGACACGGTGGTTCTTGAGATGGTCTGCGGCAAGGGCGGTTATGTGCGGTCGATCGCGCGGGATCTGGGTCAGGCATTGGGGTGTCTGGGCCATGTCGAATGGCTGCGCCGGGAATGGTCCGGGCCGTTCGACGCCAAGGACGGCGTGACACTGGAACAGATCGAGGAACTGGCCCGCACCGATGCCCTGGATGCGTTCCTGCTGCCGCTGGAGGCGGGTCTGGACGGGCTACCCGAGTTGAAGGCCACGGCCGAGGGGGCGGCGCGGCTGAAGAACGGCAATCCGGGAATGGTGATCGCTTCGGATGTTGAATTCGGTGACGAAGCCTGGGCCAGCTATCAGGGCCGCCCGGTGGCGGTGGGCGTCTACAAGGCGGGGGAATTGCACCCGAGCCGGGTGTTCAACCTTTGAGCCTGGCTTATCCGCGGCCGGCGGGGGCGCTGCCCCCCGCACCCCCCGGAGTATTTTCGCCAAGATGAAAATCAAACCGCAAGGGCGGCCTTGCGGCCTTCGTGGAACGCAAAGGCGGCAAGGCGCGGGGCGGCGCAGTCGCCAATGCGGTGAAGCTGTTTGCCTGCAACGGTTTCCGGGAACGGGTCGAAGGCAAGGTTGGTGGTGGAGATGACGAGGCCCGAGGTGGGCAGCGTCTGGTCGGCGCCGGTCAGAAGGCAGCGGACGGTGGCACCGTTGCCGTGCCAGCGGGCGATGAGGCTTTCGGTCAGGACGCGAACCCCCAGACGCGCCAGGCGCGCGCGCAGGGGACCGTCGGCAGAGGTGCGGGCGATTTCGCGGCCGATAAAGGGTTCGGGGGTGACGATGGTGACCTGCTTGCCCTGTTCGGCCAATGCCCAGGCGGTGCCAAGTCCGCGCCAGTTGCCGCCTTCGTCGTAAAGGATGACGCTGTCGCCCAGGCGGGCTTCGCGGCGCATCACTTCTTCGGGGGACCAGACGTTGCCGAATTCGATGCCGGGAAGGCGGGGTTCAGTGGGCAGCCAGCGCTGGCGCGCGTCGGGGTCGGGGAGCGAGCCAGTGGCGAGAATGACGGTGGTGGCCGGGTGCGCGGCAAGATCGGCCGCATCGAGGTAGCTGTTGAGATGAAGCGTGACGCCGAGGCGGGTGAGTTGGCGTTCATACCAGCCAAGCAGATCGAGGATCTGGGCGCGGCGCGGTTGCAGGCCTGCAAGCCGGAACTGGCCGCCGATATTCGGTGCGGCCTCGTGCAGGTCTACCCGGTGGCCGCGTTCGGCAGCGGCGCGGGCGGCTTCCAGTCCGGCGGGGCCGCCGCCTATGACAAGGACATGTTTCGGGTCGGTCGCCGGGGTGAAACGGTCGCCGCCCCATTCCCATTCGCGGCCCGCCGAGGGGTTGATCAGGCAGGAGATCCAGTAGTCGCGCGAGCGCCTGCCCCAGCACATCTGGTTGCAGGAGATGCATCCGCGCACATCTTCGGGGCGGCCTTCAGCAGTTTTGCGCGCCAGATGCGGGTCGGCTATCTGGCCGCGCACGATCGAGACGAGATCGGCCTGACCCGAGGCGATGATGCTTTCGGCGTTTTCGGGGGTGCGCACATGGGCTTCGGACGTGACTTTGGCGTGGGTCAGGGCGGCTTTGAGCTGTTCGGTGAAGGGGGCGGTCAGCTTTTCGGCGAACAGGAAGGTCGGCATGAGCCGTTCGAAATCCATATAGCCGCCGTGGCCACAGGTGACGTAATCGACATGGCCGGTGGCGTCATGAAGGGCTGCGGTTTCGATCAGCGATTCGCCCTGAAGCAGGACCGGCTGGGCATCGGAGGTGGAGATGGCGAGGCCGATGATGAAGTCATCGCCGCAGGCGCGGCGGATGCCTTCGATGACGGTGCGCGACAGGCGGGTGCGGTTTTCAAGGCTGCCGCCCCAGCGGTCGTCGCGGGTGTTGGACCATGGTGTCCAGAACTGATCGAGAAGAGAGTGATAGGCGGCCCAGACTTCGACCCCCTGAAAGCCTGCCTTTCGGGCGCGGACGGCGGCGGCGATGTGGGCGTCGATGAGATCAAGGATTTCGCCTTCGGTCAGCCGGTGGCTGCCGTCACTGTCATGGTAGGACGCATGGCCAGACGGTGACCAATGCGGTTGAAAGCTTAGGTCGGAATCGCCGTGGGCACCAACGTGGTAAAGCTGCTGGAGAATGACTGCGCCTTCGGCCTTGACGGATTCCGTGATTTTCTGAAATCCAGGAATGACTGCATCATCCTGGCAGCGGTAGTTGCCACGAGTGAGAACGCCGGTGGGATGAACGGGCACGGGTTCGGCAACGATCATCGCAGCACCACCCTTGGCGCGTTCAAGCAGATAGCCGTGATATTGTGCGCCGGGCAGGCCGTTTTCCGACATGTTGGCGGTATGGGCGCCAAAGACGATCCGGTTCCTGAGGGTGTGACCGCGCAAGGAAAGCGGCGACAGCAGGTGGTTGTGCATCTTAATACCAGGCGTCGGGGGTGGCGGCCTTCTTTCGGGCGATGAAGTCCTTCAGCGCTTCGTCGGTGGCTTCGTCGAGGGGTGGTGCCTCATACTCGCGCAGGCGTTCCTTCCACAGGCGATTGGCGCGGGTGGCGGCATCATCGCTGCCCTCGGCCTCCCACTGCTCGTAGGGGCGGTTGTCAGCGGTTTCGCTATCCCAGTAGGCGGTTTCGTAGTTGGCCAGCGTGTGGGCGGAACCAAAGAAATGGTTGCCGGGGCCAACCTCTGCGAAGGCGCCCTCGGCCAGTTGGTTGTCGTCAATCTTTACCCCGTCCAGATAGGTGTGCAGGGCACCGCACAGGTCGGCATCAAGCATGAATTTCTCGTAGGACATCGAGAGGAGGCCATCGAGGAAACCGGCGGAGTGAAGGATGAAATTCGCCCCGCAATGGATGGCGGCTAACATCGACATGGTGCCTTCGGTCATCGCCTGGGCGTCAGGCAGCTTTGAGGTGGTGAAGTTTCCGGAGCAGCGCAGCGGCAGGTTCAGGCGGCGGGCCAACTGACCGATGACCATCGAACCGATTGCCGGTTCCGGGGTGCCGAAGGTGGGCGATCCGGTGCGCAGCGCGGTCGAGGAGAGGAAGTTGCCGAAGATCACTGGCGCGCCCTTGCGTTCCAGTTGGGTCAGGGCGCAGCCTGCCATGGTTTCGGCCAGCGACTGGGCAATGGCCCCGGCGTTTGTGACGGGCCCCATCGCGCCACCAAGGATGAAGGGCACCACGACAGCGGCCTGTCCGGCGCGGGCATAGGCGCGCAGCGACCGGGTCATCGTGCCATCCCAGACCAGCGGCGAGTTCACGTTGACGTTGCCTAGGATCACGCAGTTCCGATCGACGAAGTCGGCCCCGAACAGGATGCGCGACAGGTCGACTGAATCCTCGCTGCGGTCCTCGGCGGTGACCGAACCCATGAAGGGGCGGTCGGAATAGCGCATGTGGGAATAGACCATATCGAGATGGCGCTTGTTCACCGGAACGTCAGTGGGTTCACAGATAGTGCCGCCTGAATGGTGGAACCACGGGGATGACTGTGCGAGCTTTATGAAATTCTGAAAATCCTGAAGCGTGCCGAAACGGCGGCCACGATCAAGATCCATCACGAAAGGCGAACCATAGGCGGGCGAAAAAACCACGTTGCGGCCACCGATGCGCACCGAATTGGCCGGGTTGCGGGCATGCTGGGTGAATTCGGCCGGTGCGGTTTTCAGCACCTCTCGCAGCAGGCCGGGTTCGAACCGCACCCGCAGCCCGTCGACCCAGGCCCCGGCCTTGCGCCAGAGGGCGAGCGCATCGGGGTCATCGCGGAAGTCGATGCCGACCTCGGCCAGGATGCGGTCGGCGGCGGCTTCGATGCGCAGCAGCCCTTCTTCGCCAAGAATGTCATAGGTGGGGATATTGCGGGTGATGTAGGGCCGGCCAAGGTGGCTTGTGCCACGTTCAGCCCGTTCGCGCCGCCGACCTTCGCGCCCACCGTGCCGTGTTGCCGTGTGCGTTTCGACCATCGCTGCCCCCCGACTGACTGGGGAAATGCTGCCGCAATGGCGGGCCGAAAACAGCAACGGGGCCGACATGAGCCAGCCCCGCTTGTCGTTTTTGGCGCGCTCCGGGCGCAGCAAGGCCCGGGGTCGGCGGGGCGTGATGCCCCGGCAACCCTTGCCTGACCTATTCGACCGCCCAGCCGGAAATTGCCTTCACTTCCAGGAACTCTTCCAGGCCCCAATGGCCGCCTTCACGCGCCCGACCTGAAGCCTTGACGCCGCCAAAGGGTGCCCCGGCGCCGCGCGACTTTCCGTTCATCTCTACCATGCCCGACCGAAGCTGGCGCGCCAGCCGGTTGCGGCGTGCGCCATCTTGCGACTGAACGAAGTTGGTCAAACCGTAAGGCGTGTCATTGGCGATGCGCACCGCTTCTTCCTCGGTGTCGAAGGGGATGATCGACAGGACAGGTCCGAAGATTTCCTCGCGTTCGATGGTCATGCCCGGCTTCACATCGGCAAAGACGGTGGGTTTTACATAGAAGCCACGGTTGAACCCTTCGGGCAGGCCCAGACCGCCGGCGATCAGGCGCGCGCCTTCGTCGATGCCCTTCTGGATGTAGCCCTGAATCTGTTCCCACTGGCGCTTGTTCACGACAGGGCCGATATGCTTGCCATGTTCGTGCGCAGAGCCGACCTTGATCGCGCTTGCCACGGCGGCGGCAATTTCGACCGCCTGATCGTAGATCGGCCGCTGAACCAGCATGCGCGAAGGCGCGTTGCAGGACTGGCCGGTGTTGTTCATCATGCTTAGAACGCCGCGCTTTACGGCATTTTCGTCGGCATCGGCGAAAATCAGGTTGGCGCCCTTGCCGCCCAGTTCCAGCGTTACACGCTTGAGGGTTTCCGCCGCGACCTTGGAGATCGCCTTGCCAGCGCGGGTTGACCCGGTGAAGGAAATCATCTCGACATCCGGGTGGCTGGACAGGGCGGCGCCCACGCCCATGCCGTCGCCGTTCACCAGATTGAATACGCCTGCGGGCAGGCCGGCATCATGGCAGAATTCCGCGAAGATCATCGCATCCAGCGGGCTTTCCTCGGACGGTTTCAGCACACAGGTGCAGCCGGTCAGAATCGCCGGGATCGCCTTCAGCGCGATCTGGTTCAGCGGCCAGTTCCAGGGGGTGATCAGGCCGACAACGCCGATCGGCTCGAGTGCGATCATGGTGTCGGGGGCATGGTTGCCCAGCGGACGGATCCATTCCATCTGGTCGAAGGCGCGCAGGAAGTTGTTGGTGTGCCAAGGCAGGCAGGTGACCTGCTGTTCAAGCGAGAAATCAAGCGGCGCCCCCATTTCGATGGCGACGGCGTGAGCCAGTTCAACCTTGCGCTTTTCGTATTGTTCAAGAATCCGCACGACAACGGCACGGCGTTCGGCGGGCGGGGTTGCGGCCCAGGCCGGGAACGCTGCCTTGGCGGCGGCGACCGCCTTGTTGAGGTCGGCTTCGGACCCCAGCGAGATGACGGCGCAGGGATCTTCGGTCGAAGGATCAATCACCGGGCAATCGCGTGCCTCGATCGGTTTGACCCAGGCGCCGTTGATATAGAAATCGCGTTTTTCCAGCATGATTCACCTTCGCATTGGTTGCCGGGCAAGTTGCGCGGCATTATTCAGTCGCTTCATAACGCCTTGGCGCGCCGGAATCAAACCGACGGACGAACGCTGCACGGCGGAGCACTTTTGGGGCAAGTCTTCCACATCCTATGAACAGGCAAAAACGTCTTTCCGATTTTTGGCAAAACAACTGCGGACGGGTGGAATTCTGTTCCGAACAGCCATAGCTAATTGCCAATATGCAAGTGGAACCAGCGAAGGAGATTATACATGGGACTGCGCATCAACGACATCGCCCCCGACTTCACAGCCGAATCGACGGCGGGCAGGGTCAGCTTTCACGATTGGTTGGGCGATGGCTATGCCATTATCTTTTCCCACCCGCGCGACTTCACCCCGGTCTGCACCACGGAATTCGCCGCAGTTGCCCAATTGGCGGGCGAATTCGCCAAAAGGAAGACCAAGGTCATCGGCGTGTCGGTAGACAATGTCGCCGATCATGAAAAGTGGAAGCGCGATATCGAGGCGTTTGCCGGTGTACCCGCCGATTTTCCGATCATCGACGATACCAGCCTGACGGTTGCCAAGGCCTATGACATGCTGCCCGCTGACTATTACCTGCCCTCCGAGGGCCGCGCGCCAGCCCATACCGCCACGGTGCGCACCGTCTATATCATCGGGCCGGACAAGAAAGTGCGGCTGACCATGACCTACCCGATGTCGGTGGGCCGTAACTTTGCGGAAATCCTGCGGGCGCTGGACGCGGTGCGGGCCACCGACGGCGTGCCTTTTGCCACCCCAGCCAACTGGGTGCCGGGTCAGGATGTAATCGTGGCCCTGTCGGTGCCAACAGCGGAAGCGGAAGAGCGGTTCGGGAAGCTGGACATCAAGCTGCCCTATCTGCGGTTCGCCAAGCGGCCGGCCTGACGCAAAGACAAAAGCCCCGGCGTTTCCACCGGGGCCTTTCTTATTGCGGTTCGAAGAAGATCAGGCTTCGGTCTGTTCTTCTTTTTTCTCGACGATTTCAGCGCCGGTTTCCTGATCGACCATCTTCATGCCAAGGCGAACCTTGCCACGCTCGTCGAAGCCCAGAAGTTTGACTTTCACTTCCTGGCCTTCCTTCAGAAGTTCGTTCGGGTGGTTCAGGCGCTTGTTGGCAATTTGGCTGACGTGAACCAGACCATCGCGCTTGCCGAAGAAGTTCACGAAGGCGCCGAAGTCGACCAGTTTCACCACCTTGCCGGTGTAGATCTGGCCTTCTTCCGGCTCGGCCACGATCGACCAGATCATGTCATAGGCGCGCTTGATCGCATTCGCGTCGTT
>CANJQT010000051.1 GCA_947476475.1 Paracoccaceae bacterium
GTTCAGCCCCTGGTCGCGCACAGCCTGCCCCGCCGCGTTGGCGGATTCGCCAAAAACCGGACCCAGAATGATAACTGCCCCATCGGCCGCAGCCTGACTGGCCATCTGCGTAGCCAGCGCCGGATCGGATCCCGCATTATAGACCCGCAAGTCGATCGTCACACTGCCGGCCAGATCGGCAATCGCCATGTCGGCGGCTTGCTTGAGGTCGCGCGCCAGAATCTCATCCCCCGCCGCCCCGCTGCCTGACGGCAAAAGCAGGGCGACCTGAACGGGCTTCGACGCATCAAAGGCGGGACCATTTGCGCCCATCCCTGATGGCTCGCAGGCAGCAAGCCACAGGGCCGCCGCCACTGCCGCTATGGGTTTCAATGCCTTGCGGCGCGTAAGCAAAAGAGACAACATGGTAATCCTCATACGGTCGCAGGCACGGCGGTTTCCTAAAACCGTAAGACCTTCGCGTCCGGAAGTAAACGCAAGAGCGATCCTCAAATGGCCGGAGAAGCAGGAATGAGCGACCATCGGCGCAGGCCCGCTCCGGGGCTGTATTTCATATCGACACCGATCGGCGCAGCGCGCGACATCACCCTCAGGGCGCTTGACCTTCTGGGGGAAGCAGACGTTCTGGTGGCCGAAGACACGCGCACGCTGCGCCATCTGATGGATATCCATGGGGTGGCGCTGGATCACCGTCCGCTTTGGGCCTACCATGATCATAACGGCGCAGAAGTGCGTCCGCGCATACTTGCAGCCTTGGCCGAGGGAAAGTCGGTGGCTTATGCTTCCGAAGCTGGGACGCCGTTGGTCGCCGATCCCGGCTATCAGCTTGGGCGGGCCGCAATCGCAGCGGGACATTCCGTAACCGCCGCACCAGGCCCATCGGCGGTGCTTGCCGCTTTGACTGTGTCCGGCCTGCCGTCCGACCGATTTCTGTTTGCGGGTTTTGCGCCCGTAAGTCAGCAAGCGCGGAAAAGCTGGTTGTCGGAATTTCTGGGCATCAAAGCGACGCTGATCTTCTACGAATCGCCAAACCGCGTTGGCGAAATGTTAAGGGATTGCGCGCACATCTTCGGAGAGATGCGCCAAGCGGCGGTTTGCCGGGAATTGACGAAGAAATTCGAAGAAACCACCCGCGCTTCGCTTGGGGAGCTGGCTGCGCTTTTTGCCGAACAGCGCGTGAAAGGCGAAATCGTGGTGCTGATCGACCGAGAGAGCGAGGCGCGCGCCGACGAAGGACAGGTGCGGGCCGCATTGGTGCAGGCGCTTGGCCAGATGAAGGTCAAGGAGGCAGCCGCACTGGTAGCGGAAATGTACGGGATGCCGAAAAGGGACATGTATCAATTGGCGCTTACGCTGGGGCAAGACAAGGAAACCTGATGTCCGGGGCAATGTCATATCATTCTGGGCTTGCCGCCGAGGGTCAGGTTGCGGCCCAGTATCAGGCGCGCAACCATAGTGTTGCCGCCCGGCGCTGGCGCGGCGCTTCTGGCGAAATCGACCTGATCTTGCGCCAGGGCGCATTGGTGGTTTTTGTAGAGGTGAAACGCGCGGATAACTTTGCACGCGCCGCTGAACGCCTCAGCAGGACGCAGATGCAAAGAATCTGGAACGCGGCAAGCGAGTTTCTGGCGGGCGAACCTGCGGGGCAAGATACGGACGTGCGCTTTGATGTGGCGCTGGTCGATGGGCGTGGCTGCATCAGAATTGTCGAGAACGCCATAAGCTTCTGATAGCGCATTGCATCCGCCGACAGGCTGAGCCATCACTTTGGCCCAGAAACGTCGGGCAGAGGTAGGATAATGACACTCAAGGTCGCCTTTCAGATGGACCCGATCGGCCCGATCAATATCAACGCCGATTCAACCTTTCGCATTGCACTTGAAGCGCAGTCGCGCGGGCATCAGCTGTTTTATTACACGCCGGATCGCCTGAGCTACCGCGAAGGCAGAGTGCTGGCGCGCGGCTGGCCGCTGGAAGTGCGACGCGAAATGGGCAATCACTATACCCTCGGGCAAGAGGTCGAGGTTGATCTGGCAGACTGGGATGTTGTCTGGCTTCGGCAAGACCCTCCGTTCGATATGGGCTATATCACCACAACCCATATCCTGGAGCGGATCCATCCGAAGACGCTGGTGGTCAATGACCCGTTCTGGGTCCGAAATTATCCGGAGAAGCTGCTGGTACTGAACTTTCCGCATCTGACCCCGCCCACGCTGGTTGCGCGCGATCTGGCGACGATTCGCGATTTCAAGCACAGGCACGGGGATATCATCCTGAAACCACTTTATGGAAATGGTGGTGCCGGGGTGTTCCGGCTGGACCCGGCTGATCGCAACCTTGCCTCGTTGCACGAGCTGTTCATGGGCATCAACCGCGAGCCTTTGATTGCACAGAAATATGTGCCGGCGGTGGTGAAGGGTGACAAGCGGATCATACTGGTCAATGGCGAACCGGTAGGTGCCATCAACCGTGTGCCGGCCGCCGGTGAAACGCGCTCGAACATGCATGTGGGCGGGCGGCCCGAGAAGGTTGGCCTGACAGATCGCGATCACGAAATATGTGCCGCAATCGGCCCGACCTTGCGTGACAAGGGGCAAATATTCGTTGGCATTGATGTCATTGGCGACTGGCTGACCGAAATCAACGTCACTTCTCCGACCGGCATTCAGGAACTGGAAAGATTCGATGGCACCAATGCGGCCGAAAGGATCTGGCAGGTCATCGAGGCAAAGCGCGCCTGATACTTCCTTTTCGTCAGCCGTTCCGCAACGTTGCCAGCGGCGGCAATCCGCGACTGCAGATCAAGAACCGGCTACTTGCCGGTTTGCAGGCTAAGCCTGTAGCTGACGGCTTCTGCAACATGAGGTTTTTGCACATCCGGTGAACCCGACAGATCGGCAATCGTGCGCGCCACCCGCAGGATCCGGTGATACCCGCGCGCCGACAGGCCAAACCGTTCAGCAACCGTGGCTAGCAAGGTGCGGCCTTCGGCATCCGGACTGGCTACCTCCTCCAGCAGCCTCCCTTCGGCATCGGCATTCACCCGAACCTCTGGATGATCGGCAAAACGGGCGGTCTGCGTGGCCCGTGCCGCCGCAACCCGCCCGGCCACCTGAGCAGAGCTTTCACCGCAGTCGGGCAAATCAAGGTCGGTATAGGCCACGGGCGGCACCTCGATGCGTAGGTCGATTCTGTCCATCAAGGGCCCGGATATCCGCCCCATGTAATCTTCGCCGCAGTGCGGCACACGGGCACAGGCCCGTCCGGGATCAGACAGATAACCGCACTTGCAAGGGTTTGCCGCCGCGAGCAGCAGGAACCTGCAGGGATAGCGGATATGGGCGTTGGCGCGTGCCACCACCACTTCGCCGGTTTCGATCGGTTGCCGCAAGGTTTCCAGCACCGCCCTAGGAAATTCAGGAAATTCATCCAGAAACAGCACGCCGTTGTGCGCAAGGCTGATTTCGCCCGGCTTTGCGCCCCGCCCTCCGCCTACGATGGCGGCCATCGAGGCCGTATGGTGCGGTTCCCGAAACGGCCGGGTGCGGCTGATCCCACCTTCGCCCAGCAGCCCCGACAGCGAATGGATCATCGAGGTTTCAAGTGCCTCGACCGCCGTCAGCGGTGGCAGGATGCCCGGCATGCGCGCCGCCAACATCGATTTTCCCGACCCCGGTGTGCCAACCATCAAAAGATGGTGACGCCCGGCCGCCGCGATTTCCAGCGCGCGTTTGGCGCGTTCCTGACCTTTGACGTCGCGCAGATCACGCAAGCCAGATTCGCGCACCAACTCGCCGGGGCGGGCGGGCGACAGGGGTGACTGGCCGGTGAAATGGCGCATCACTTCGTTCAGCGTTGCTGCTGCAAAGACCGGGGTGGCCCCGACCCAAGCCGCTTCGGGGCCTGAAGCCTTTGGGCAAAGAAGGGCCTTGTCTTCGCCTGCCGCCGCCATTGCTGCGGGAAGTGCGCCCGCCACCGGCACCAGCCGCCCGTCAAGCGAAAGTTCACCCAGCGACACCGTCGCTTCGACCTCTTCTTGCGGCAGGATATCTATGGCGGCTAAAAGAGCCAAGGCAATCGGCAGGTCGAAATGCGATCCCTCCTTGGGAAGGTCCGCAGGCGAAAGGTTCACCGTGATCCGTTTTGACGGAAGCGCCACTGCCATCGCGGTCAGCGCCGCGCGTACGCGGTCACGCGCTTCGCTCACCGCCTTGTCGGGAAGGCCCACGACGGCAAAGGCCGGCATGCCGGGCGCGACCGCACACTGCACTTCGACAATGCGCGCCTCGACCCCCTCGAATGCCACCGTGTAGGTGCGTGCGACCATCCGCTCCTCCGACCTGATTGGTTAACGGATAGTGGAGGAGCGGTTTAGGAATGGTTAACGTCAGTAACTAACCATTGATCATCGCCATGAATTTCGTCCAGACCTCTGGGTCGTGAAGGGTCTTGTCCCGGCAGAACGGATTGCAAAAGCCCCAGACCTTGCCGTTCAGCCGCAAGAAGTCTGTTACCGGATCACCTGAATATGGGCATGCCTGATTGATCGAAGGGCCATCGGCCACAATGGCCACCATTGGCGACGGGCCGGGCCATGGGCGTTCGACGTAGGGCATGCGGTAACTTGGTTGTTCCAGATTTTCGGCCTTTCCCATCGCGCGCCAGCGCCGCAACGCGGGGTCGGCCAGATGCGCCTCTACATAGTCCTGCGCCTTCTGTGACACCGGCAAATTGTAAGCGGCGATCCGCATGGCGACAGGGGCGAAAAACGCGTCTGCGGCCGAATATCGCCCGAAAAGCCAGGGGCCTTCGGCACCGAACCGATCACGGGCTTGCGACCATATCACCTCCAGCCGGGCAAGGTCGGCAAGCACTTCCGGGCGCGGCTTGCTGTCTTGATAGCTCTTGAGGAGGTTCATCGGGCAATCGCCCCGCAGATCGCGGAAACCCGCATGCATTTCAGCAACCATATAGCGTGCCATTGACCGCGCAGAAGGATCGGCGGGCCAAAGGCCGGCATCCGGATAGCGCTCGGCCAACGTTTCGGCGATGGCAATGGATTCGCCAATCACCTCGCCTGCGGGGGTGCGGATCGCCGGAACCTGACGGGCAGGCGCGAAGCGCGACAAGAGCCGCTGCAGATCGTCGCTGTAGAGGATGCCGGTATGGACCTTGACCGGAATTCCGAACTTTTCGAAGAATAGCCAGCCGCGCAAGGACCAACTCGAATAGCTGCGGTCACCGATGGCAAGATCGTAGGTCATTTTGGGTCTCCGGTTGCTGTTTGGCCGGGATGTAACGGCGGCGCTCCGGGGTTGCACGTTGTCATTCGTGGCGCATCCCATCAAGGATCGTGATGATTGGCCCGTGCGGCGTGACCATTGTCTTTGCGCCCCGGCGACCCTAAAGCTTGGGCCATTGGCCCAGGGAGGCAGCGATGCTGGTAGGCAAACGGATCCTTCTGATCATCGGCGGCGGGATTGCCGCCTACAAGGCGCTTGACCTGATCCGGCGACTGAAGGAACGCGGGGCCACCGTCACTCCGGTTCTGACGCGGTCGGCCGAGGAATTCGTCACACCCTTGTCGGTTGGGGCCTTGGCGGGGGCAAAGGCTTACCGCCATTTGTTCGACCTGACCGATGAAGCCGAGATGGGCCATATTGAACTGTCGCGCGCCGCAGATCTTCTGGTTGTCGCGCCAGCGACGGCTGATCTGATGGCGAAAATGGCTGGGGGGCATGCGGATGACCTCGCCTCGACGTTGCTTTTGGCGACCGACAAGCGGGTGCTGCTTGCGCCCTCGATGAATGTGCGCATGTGGCAGCATCCTGCAACACAGCGAAATATCAAGACATTGCAAGGTGATGGACTTTTGTTCGCCGGCCCGAACGAGGGGGACATGGCCTGCGGTGAATATGGGCCGGGACGGATGGCCGAGCCGATGGAGATCGTGGCTGCGGTCGAGGCCGCGCTGGCCGGCGGGCCGATGAAGGGACGGCACGTGATTGTCACCTCTGGCCCGACACATGAACCGATCGATCCGGTGCGCTTTATCGCCAACCGATCATCGGGTGCGCAGGGGACGGCGCTGGCTGTGGCCTTGCGCGATCTGGGGGCAAGGGTCAGCTTTATTACCGGCCCTGCCAGCGTGCCGCCGCCGTCCGGCGTGACAGTGGTTCGGGTGGAAACCGCCGACGAGATGCGCTCAGCGGTCGAGGCCTCGCTTCCGGCGGATGCGGCGGTTTTTGCGGCTGCCGTGGCTGACTGGCGGGTCGCCAATGCCAGCCTGTCGAAAATGAAGAAGGACGGGTCCGGAAAGGCCCCCATACTGGAGTTCGCGGAAAACCCCGACATTCTGGCGCGGGTGTCGGGGATGAAGGCAGGGCGGCCCGAGCTGGTTGTAGGCTTTGCCGCCGAAACCGACGATGTCGTTGCCCATGCCACGGCGAAGCGGGTTCGAAAGGGCTGCGATTGGATCGTGGCGAACGACGTGCGACCTGCAACCGGCATCATGGGCGGGGCGGAGAATGCGGTGACTTTGATTACCGCCGTGGGTGCAGAGACCTGGCCGCGCCTGCCCAAGGAAGAAGTCGCGCGGCGGCTGGCGACAAGGATTGCCAATGCGCTGTCCGGCGCTTAGGGGCGTAAAATCCTTCATGAAGGATTTTACCAAAAGTTTTCCAAAAAACTTTTGGTGCCAAAGGGTTGGCGGTGCACGGGTGGTGCCTTCAGGACGCTGTGGCGTAGTGAGATGGGGAAATGATGATGCAGGCAAGTCAGCCAACGATCCGTATTTTGCGCGAGGATTGGGCAGATAAGTCGGTACCTTTGCCGTTCTACGAGACGGCCGGGGCGGCGGGGGCGGACGTGCGGGCCAATCTGCGACCCGAGGACCGGCAGAACGGTATCCGCCTGGAGGCCATGCAGCGGGTGCTGGTGCCAACAGGGCTGCGGGTAGAGATAGCGGACGGATATGAGTTGCAGGTCCGGCCACGGTCAGGTCTGGCGCTGAAGCACGGAATAACGCTGGCCAATGCGCCGGGCACGATTGACTGCGATTACCGTGGGCCATTCGGGGTAATCGTGATCAATCTGGGGACCGAGCCATTCGTAATTGCACACGGCGACCGGATTGCACAGATCGTTGTCGCCCCGGTGGTGCGCGGGTGTTTTTCCGAGGTGAGCGCCCTTGGAACCACAGAGCGGGGGGCGGCGGGCTTTGGCTCTACCGGGCGGCGGTGATGGTTCTGGCGCTGGCAGCGGGATTGGCGGTCCTTGCCTGGGTTCTAGGGTTGCCTGGAAAGGTAACCTTGTTTCTTTTCAGCCTCTTGTGGGTCGCAACTCTGCTTGCGCATCTGGTTTTGCCCGAAGGGCATTCAGTGCGTCTGGCGGTGGGCGGGGATGTAAATGCCTGGGGACTGCTTGGGATTCTGGTGGCGATCGTTCTTGCCTACCGCGCGGGGTTGCGGTGGGTGCGAGCGCGGGTTCGGCGGCCCGAGGCGGCAAGGGGCGGGGTATTCGGGGCGGCGGAACTGGAGCGTTATGCCCGCCATATCGTTTTGCGCGAGGTTGGCGGAACCGGGCAGAAAAAGCTGAAAGCAGCGAAAGTTCTGGTGGTGGGGGCGGGCGGTCTGGGCTCGCCGGCGCTGCTATATCTGGCGGCGGCGGGGGTGGGAACGATCGGGGTCGTCGATGATGACGTGGTTTCGAATTCCAACTTGCAGCGTCAGATTATTCATACGGATCAAAGAATTGGCATGTCAAAAGTGGCATCCGCCGAAATCGCCATGAAAGCGCTTAATCCATTCGTCACGGTGGTGACTTACCCCGAGCGTCTGGGGGCGGCGAGGGCGGCGGAGTTGATCGCAGCCCATGATCTGGTGCTGGATGGAAGCGACAATTTTGACACGCGCTATCTGGTAAACCGCGCTGCAATTGCGGCCGGCAAGCCATTGATTTCATCCGCAATAACCCAGTGGGAGGGGCAGATTTCCCTTTACGATCCGGCGCGTGGCGGACCCTGTTATGAATGCCTGTTCCCCGAGCGGCCGGAAGCGGGGCTGGCGCCGTCTTGTGCGGAAGCCGGGGTGATTGCCCCCTTGCCCGGGGTTCTGGGGGCGATGATGGCGCTGGAGGCGGTCAAATATCTGACCGGGGCCGGGGCGACCTTGCGTGGGGACTTGCTGATTTATGATGGGCTTTGGGGGGAAACCCGCAAGGTCAGGGCCGCGCGGCGCACCGGGTGCGCGGCTTGTGGCGGCGGTAAATCGGCCCCTTGAGCCACGTATGGCTAACGTATGGATTTGCGCCCGACGTGAACGCGAGTCACCCGGCCCGTTTCGCGCGGCAAAGATCTGAATTGACCGCCGCGCTGGTGTGCGCCCCTTGCGCGCTGACCTGCCAGAGGCCTGAGTCGCTTCCCGGCTGGACAGGGGCGGGCGGGGCGCATAGTTTCGCTGACATGCTTGTGACGGGAGCCCGAAAAATGAAACTGACTGCTGCCTTTGCCGGGGCGCTTGCCCTGTTTGCCACGACCGCGATTGCCGAAGTGCCGGATCTGGCCGGGCGCGAGATCACCGTGGTGACCGAAAATGCCTATCCGCCCCTTCAGTTCCTTGACAAGGACGGCAAGGCGGTTGGCTGGGAATATGATGCAATGGCCGAGATGGCCACGCGTCTGAACATTGTGGTGAAGTACGAAAACACCAGCTGGGATGCGATGATCCCCGCAGTGTCGGAAGGCCAGTATGACCTTGGCATGACCGGGATCACCATCAAGGACGACCGCAAGGAAAAGGTGGATTTCTCGGATCCCTACATGCGGTCGGAAATGCTGATGATGGTGCGCGGCGATGAGGCGCGCTTTACCGACGCGGCCAGCTTCGCGGCCATCCCCGAACTTCTGATGGCGGCCCAGCCCGGCACCTCGCCTTTCTATGTGGGGGTCTATGAGGTGCTGGACGGCAACGAGGAAAACCCGCGCATCGTGAAGTTCGAAACCTTTGGCGCGGGGCTTGAGGCGCTGAAGACCGGCGATGTCGATCTGGTGCTGTCGGATTCGACGGCAGCCAATGGCTATGTGTCGGCGTCGGACGGGGGACTGAAGATCATCGGCTCGCCACTGGGTGCCGAGGATTTCGGTTTCATTTTCCCGAAAGGGTCCGATCTGGTTGCCCCGTTCAATGCGGTGATTGCCGACATGAAGGCTGATGGCACGCTGGATGCGCTGAACAAGAAATGGTTCCTCGACTACAAGATGGGCGAGTGAAGCCCAGGCCAGGAGGCCCCGGTCGCAATGCCGGGGCCTTTTTCATGCCATGACCCCAAATTCAAAGCACGATGAAGATTTTCCCTGGTGGCTGGTGATCCTGACGGTCACTGGCATCTGGCTGTTTTATGAGGTTCTGGCGCGCGAACTTTACGGGCAGGTGCTGACGGTTCTGTCGAAGGGGATCTGGACCACGATCCTTGTCACCGTGATTGCTTACGGCATGGCCTGCGCGCTGGGGCTGGGGCTGGCGGTTCTGGGTCTGTCGCGGCACATGATCCTGCGTCAAGGCGCGCGGCTTTACATCGAAGTGATGCGCGGCGTACCGATCATCGTGCTGCTGCTTTATGTGGCTTTCGTTCTGTCGCCGGGGCTGGTGGCGGGATGGAATGCCTTGGCCGAACCGATGGGTCTGCCTCTGGCGCGGACCCGCGATGTGCCGCTGATCTGGCGGGCGACGATCGCGCTGACGCTGGCCTATTCCGCCTTTCTGGCCGAGATTTTCCGTGCCGGTCTGCAGGCGGTCGATCCCGGGCAGATCGAGGCGGCGAAGGCGTTGGGGCTGAACGGCTGGCAGCGGTTCCGCCATGTGGTCTTCCCGCAGGCTTTCCGGATGATCCTTCCGCCTTTGGGCAATGACTTTGTGGCGATGGTCAAGGACAGTTCACTGGTGTCGGTGTTGGGGGTGGGGGACATCACCCAGTTGGGCAAGGTGACGGCGGCGGGGAATTTTCGTTATTTCGAGACCTATAATGTGGTGGCGTTGATTTATCTGACCATGACCATCAGCCTGTCACTGGTGATGCGCCATATCGAAAAGCGGCTGCGGGCGCGGCAGGAACGGGTCTGAGGCGGCGTGCCATCGGGGGCTGCGGAAGCCTCCGGCGGGGATATTTAGGGACAGAAAATGAGGGGCGGGCGGTGCCACGTCGGGAGAGTGAGATGAGCAATCCATTGTTGCAGGCCTTCGATGCGCCCTTTGGGATGCCGCCCTTTGGTGCGCTGAAGGACGCGGATTTCGCGCCGGCCTTTGATGCGGCTTTGGACGAGGCGCGGGCGCGGGTGGCGGCGATTGCGGACGATCCGGCTGAGCCCGGTTTCGCCAGTGTGATCGCGGCCCTGGAGCAGGCAGAGGCGTTGCTCGACCGGGTGAGTTCGGTGTTTTACAACCTTGCCGGGGCGGATACGAGCGATGCGCGGCAGGCGCTTGAGCGCGAATTGGCCCCGAAAATGGCGGCGTTCGGGTCGGAAGTGACGATGAATGCCGGGCTTTGGGCGAAGATTTCCGGCCTTTGGGGGCGGCGCGATGCGTTGGCGCTTGGCGCCGAGGAGTTGCGGGTGCTGGAGCTTTACGAACGGATGTTTCGCCGCGCCGGGGCCGGCCTGAGCGGGGCGGCGCGTGAGAGGATGAAAGAGCTGAAGGAACGGCTGGCGGTCTTGTCCACCCGCTTTTCCCAGAATGTGCTGGCGGACGAGCGCGATTGGTTCATGGCGCTTGAATCGGGCGATCTGGTGGGGCTGCCGGGGTTTGTTGTGGCGTCGGCGCGGGCGGCAGCAGCAGAACGGGGGCGCGAGGGCCATGTTCTGACACTGAGCCGGTCGTTGATTGTGCCGTTCCTGCAGTTTTCGCCGCGCCGCGATCTGCGCGAAAAGGCCTATCTGGCCTGGGTGGCGCGCGGTGAGAATGGCGGCGAGACCGACAATCGCACGGTGGCGGCGGAAATGCTGAGCTTGCGCGAGGAGCGGGCGCGGCTGTTGGGATACGCGAGTTTCGCCGACTACAAGCTTGAACCCGAAATGGCCAAGACTCCGGCCGCGGTGCGGGGCCTGCTGATGCAGGTGTGGGGCCCAGCGCGCGCCAAGGCCGAAGCCGATCAGGCGGTGCTGGAACGGATGATGCACGAGGACGGCATCAATGGCGATCTGGAGGCCTGGGACTGGCGTTACTATGCCGAACGGCGACGCAAGGCCGAGTTCGATCTGGATGAGGCGGAACTGAAGCCCTATCTGGGGCTGGAGGCGATGATCGGGGCGGCTTTTGACTGCGCCCACCGGCTGTTCGGGCTGGAGTTCCGGCCGCTGGAGGTGGCACTTTATCACCCAGATGCGCGGGCGTGGGAGGTGACGCGCGCGGGTCGCCATGTGGCGGTGTTCATCGGTGATTATTTCGCGCGGTCCTCGAAACGGTCGGGCGCGTGGATGAGCGATTTTCGCGGCCAGAAGAAGCTGGGCGGCGAGGTGCGGCCGATCATTGTCAACGTCTGCAATTTCTCTAAACCGGCGGCGGGGGAGGCAGCGCTTCTGTCCTATGACGATGCGCGGACGCTGTTCCACGAATTCGGCCATGCCTTGCACGGGATGCTGAGCGATGTGACCTATCCGATGGTGGCGGGCACGTCTGTCGCGCGCGATTTCGTCGAACTGCCGAGCCAGTTGTTCGAACATTGGCTGGAAGTGCCCGAGGTTCTGGAACGCCACGCCCGCCATGTAGAAACCGGAAAGCCGATGCCAAAGGCGCTTTTGGAACGGCTGCTGGCAGCGCGCGACTTTGATCAAGGCTTTGCGACGGTGGAATACGTGGCCTCGGCGCTGGTCGATCTGGCGTTTCACGAGGGGGCGGCACCGGCAGACCCGATGGCGAAACAGGCCGAGGTTCTGGCTGGGCTGGGAATGCCGCGTGCGATCCGCATGCGCCATGCGACACCGCATTTTGCCCATATCTTTGCGGGCGACGGCTATTCCAGCGGCTATTACAGTTACATGTGGTCCGAGGTGATGGATGCCGATGCGTTCGACGCCTTTCATGAGGCGGGCGATGCGTTTGATCCTGCAACTGCGGCGCGGCTAGAGAAATTCATCCTGTCGGCGGGCGGATCGCAGGACCCTGAGGCGCTTTACCGGCAGTTCAGGGGGCGGATGCCGGGGGTGGAGCCATTGCTGAAGGGCCGCGGGTTGGCGGGCTGATCCGCCTGACGCGCAGATTGACTGTTCCAAGAATGGAAATTGCGCATCGCCGCTGCCCGGGCTGGGTGGCGGCGATTGTTTTCGTTCTGTCGGCAAAGCGCGCTCTTCCATGGTTTTGGTGCTGAAAGCATCGGTTGTTTTCGGCGGATTGGGCCGAAAACGTGAAAAAATCGGTTAAAACCAGCCGATGGCTTGCGTTGAGTCGCGCATTTGGTAATTGTGGCAGAAATACGGCGGATCTGGGGCGCGTTGATGTCGTTCGAGCCGAAACCCAAGATAGGCCGTAGGTTTGATAGACTTTTGAGATTGGATTTTTCAGGGCGCGCGACCGGTTTTTTGCGCAAATGGGTTTCTTCGGAACAGGGCCGAAGTGGGGGCACTGTAACGCAGCACGGAACAAATTGCAGGGCGGCCAACGGTGGTGCGCCTTGAAGTGTGATCCGGCCATTGGCCGGACCAATGCAGAATAGATCGCCAGTAGACCCGGCGGAATTTGGCGATCGGAGGGGGGAGGCGAAAGCCCCCCCCTTTTGCATTTTCGGGGTCTTTCCAAAAGCTTGTGAGCGTGTCAGGTTGAAGCCATGACACGGGATTTTCTGATCATCGGCGGCGGCATCGCCGGCATTTCGGCGGCCGCGCGTCTGGCACACCTGGGCCAGGTCACGCTGCTGGAAGCGGAACCGAACCCGGCGCATCACGCCTCGGGCCGATCTGCCGCACTTTATGAGCCCTTTTACGGGTTGCCGCCGGTCGTGGCCTTTTCACATGCCAGCGGCGCCTATCTGCGCGAGGCGAACGGCGGGGTTCTGAGCCCGCGCGGGTTGATGATTGTCGCCGGTGCCGACGAGCGCAAGCAATTCGAGAAAGATATCGCGGTCATGGATCTGGCCGAGATATCCTTTGCCGAGGCGTTGGCGCATATGCCGATCCTCAACCCTGAAACGGTGCGCTATGCGGGATGGGCGGATCATGCCTGGGACATCGATACTGATCTGCTGATCCAGAATTTCATGCGAGAGGCGCGGGGCTTGGGTGCGGAACTGGTGATGGGTGGGCGCGTCAACAGCCTGACACGGACGGGCAGTGGATGGGTGGCCGAGACGGCGAAGGGGGCCTTCGCGGGCCGCGTCCTGATCAACGCCGCCGGGGCCTGGGTCGATGAGGTGGCGCGGATGGCGGGGGTGGTCAGTCCCGGCTTTACGCCGATGCGCCGGTCGATGGCGCGCATCCCGGCACCGGGCGGGCATGATGTCAGCCGCTGGCCAATGGTCTTTGGCGCGGGCGAGACCTGGTATTCAAAGCCAGATGCGGGCGCGCTGATCGTGTCGCCGGCTGAAGAACATCCTATGGACCCGCATGATGCCTGGGCCGACGACATGGTGCTGGCCGAAGGGTTGGCGCGCTATGAGGAACGGGTGACCGAACCGGTCACGCGGCTTCTGGCCAGTTGGGCGGGCCTGCGCACTTTTGCGCCCGACCGGGTGCCGGTGATCGGTTTTGCGCCGGGTCGGACGGATTTCTTCTGGCTGGCGGGTCAGGGCGGCTATGGTTTTCAGAGCGCGCCTGCGATCAGCGCCTTTGTGGCCGACCTGATTGGCGGGCGGCCAACCGAGATTGATGCAGATGTTGCAGATGCGGTCAGTCCGGCGCGATTTGTCTAAGTCTTGCGGACATTGGGCAGGTGACAGGGGGCGCAAGGCCGGGTAGGGGACGGTAAAAAGACCAAAAAAAAATTGAGGTGGAACATGGGTGGCGTTTCTCGGGCAATCTTTGCAGCGATTCTGGCGCAGACGCTGGTTGCATGCGGAGGCGGGGGGCATCCTTACGGCATTCCGACGCAGTTCGACGATGTCGACCCGCATCGTTGGCGCGGCACGGTACCGTCGGATTATGCGGTGCATGGGGTGGATGTGTCGCGCTTTCAGGGCGATGTCGACTGGTCAAGCGCTGCCAGTGCGGGGATCAGCTTTGCCTATATCAAGGCGACCGAGGGCGGCGATCTGGCTGACCCCGAATTCCAGACCCATTGGTATGAGACAGCACAGGCGGGTATCCCGCGCGGGGCCTACCATTTCTGGTTCAACTGCCGGGCAGGTGCAGAGCAGGCGCAATGGTTCATCCAGAACGTCCCGCGCGAGGCAGGCGCCCTGCCGCCGGTTCTGGATGTGGAATGGACCCAATCGCGGAAATGCCCGGTACGGCCTGACCCTGCAAGCGTGCGGGCCGAGATGGCGAGCTTCCTGTCGGTTGTCGGCCAGCACTACGGGCGCGCGCCCATCATCTATACGTCGGTGGATTATTACGAAGACAACCAGCTTTGGCAGTTGCAGGGCTATCAGTTCTGGCTGCGCTCGGTCGCGGGTCACCCCAATCAGGTTTACAGCGGGCAGAACTGGACCTTCTGGCAATATACCGGCACCGGGCTGGCGCCGGGATTCGCGGGGCAGGTCGATCTGAACACCTTCGCCGGGTCGCCCGCCGAATGGCAGGCCTGGCTTGCCGCGCATGTGATTTGAAGAAAAGGGCCGGGTTAGCGGCCCTTTTCATCCGCGGCCCTGAAGTCGATCAGGCGCGGGTATACATGCCTTCGTAGATCGGGCTGAGCGTATCGACCTCGAACAGGGATGACACGGATGTGCCGTTCCAGATGTTCAGGATCGCTTGCGCGAACATCGGCGCGGTTGGTACGATGCGGATGTTCTTGGCGCGCTTCACCGCTTCGGTCGGTTCGATGGAATCGGTGATGACCAGCGATTTCATCACCGATTTTTCCACCCTCTCGACCGCGGGGCCCGACAGGACCCCGTGGGTGATGTAGGCGTGAACTTCGGTCGCACCCGCTTGCACCAGCGTCTCGGCGGCTTTGCAAAGCGTACCTGCGGTGTCGCAGATGTCATCGACGATGATGCATTTCTTGCCTTCGACATTGCCGATCACGGTCATGTCGGCAATTTCGCCGGCCTTTTCGCGGCGCTTGTCGACGATGGCCAAGGGCGCGCTAATGCGTTTGGCTATGTCACGGGCGCGGGCCACACCGCCCACATCGGGCGAAACGATCATCAGATCATCCATCTGGCCCTTGAAGTGATGTTCGATGTCCAGCGAAAAGACCGGGCTGGCGTAGAGGTTGTCGACCGGTATGTCGAAGAAGCCCTGGATCTGGGCGGCGTGCAGATCCAGCGTCAGCACACGGTCCACCCCGGCTTCGGTCAGAAGATTGGCCACCAGCTTGGCCGAAATCGGTGTGCGGGCTTTGGCGCGGCGGTCCTGACGGGCATAGCCAAAATAGGGGATCACCGCAGTGATACGGCTGGCCGAAGACCGGCGCAGCGCGTCGGTCATGATCAGCAGCTCCATCAGGTTGTCGTTGGCCGGGTTCGAGGTGGACTGGATGATATACATATCTTCGCCGCGGACGTTCTCGAACACTTCGACGAAGATTTCCTGGTCGTTGAACCGTTCAACCCGGGCATCCACCAGCCCCACATTCATGCCCCTGTGCATCGACATGCGGCGTGCGATCGAGGTGGCAAGCGTGCGGTTGGCATTGCCGGAGATGAGTTTCGGTTCGGTCATGGCAGGCATTGTGGGTCCTTTGCGCGGGCAGCGGCGGAATGAAGGATTCGTGACGTTGCACAGGCTCTATCACCCGGATAGGGTTCCCGCAAACTCCCGGGCGCGCAAGAAGGCCCCGAAAACCGACAGTAACGGGGCGCAGGTGATGGCGAAGGACAGTTCTGCCGGGCAGGGCATACACAGCGTGGTCTATGGCGATGGTGCGCGCAGGGCGCTGGCGCTGCATTGCTCGCTTGCCCATGGCGGGGCCTGGAAGGCGATGGCAGCGGCGCTGACCGAGCCGCTGGCGCTTGCGGCGTTCGATTTGCCTGGGCACGGAAAGTCGGCTGATTGGGGCGGGCAAGGCGATTACACCAACCTTTGTGCGCGGATCGGGGCCGGGATGATCAGCGCAGGTCCGGTTGATCTGATTGGCCACTCGGGCGGCGCAGTCGCCGCTTTGCAGATTGCCATGTCGATGCCAGAACAGGTTCGAACCCTGACCCTGATTGAGCCGGTTCTGTTTGCCGCGGCCGAAGGCAGCGCCGAATCTGAAGCATTCAACGAAGCCATGGCCCCCTACAAGGTGGCGCTGGATGCGGGCGACCGGATGCGCGCCGCTGCGGTCTTTACCGGCCTGTGGGGCACCGGCACGCCCTGGGAGGCGTTGGAAGACAAAAGCCGCGCCTATATGGCTGAACGGATCCACCTGATCGAGGCAGGCATGCCCGCACTGGCCAAGGACAATTTCGGTATTCTCGACGAGGGTCAGTTGGAAGGTCTGGCCATGCCGGTGATGATCATCATCGGCGCAAAGAGCCCGCCGGTGATCCGCGTCATCGCCGAGGCTTTGGCCGCCCGTCTGCCGGATGTGGGGCTGGCCGAGGTGCCCGGGGCGGGGCATATGCTGCCGCTCACCCATGCCGTCCAGGTGGCGGGACTGGTCGATCTGAACCTGACGCGCGACTGAACCACAGGCGCCGCGCTTTTCGCCGGGTCAGGGGGCTTGCGGCCCCCTCTGCCCCTTTGCGCGGTGCAGCACCCCTCGCCGTCAGGCCGATTGCAAAAGGGTAAGGAAGCCATCCACGTCGGCCTCGGTCGTTGACCACGAACAGACGAAACGCGCCGAGAGCGGTTCATCCGCTGTGCCCTCAAGGCTTTGACTGACGGGCGAGAGGTAATAATGGCCGCCGGCACCCATGGCCTTGCGGTGCAGCGCGCGGGGGAAACGGGCGAAGACGATATTGCCATCGGTCGGATGAACCAGCGAGCCGCCGGGCAGGGCGGCGAGGCCCGCAGACAGGCGGGCGGCCATGTGGTTGGCGTGCTTGGCGCGCTTCAGCCAGGCACCATCGGTCAGATAGCCCTGCATCTGGGCCGAAAGGAACCGGTGCTTGGAGAAAAGATGCGCCCCGCGTTTGCGGCGCAACTCCAGTTCCCAGGCCTTGGCGGGGTCGAACAGCACCACCGCCTCGACCCCCATGCAACCGTTCTTGGTGCCGCCCAGCGACAGGATGTCGATCCCGGCCTTCCAGGTCAGCTCGGCCGGGGTGCAGCCCGCCGCAACCAGCGCATTGGCGAAGCGCGCGCCATCCATATGGGTCTTGAGGCCGGTGGCGCGGGCGATGGCGGTGAGGGCGGCGATTTCGGCCGGGCGGTAAAGCGTGCCGGCTTCGGTCAGGTTGGTGAGGGTGAGGATACCATGCTGGACATGATGAACGTCGCCCTGCGGGGTTTGGGCGAGGTGGGCTGCAAAGGCTTCGGGCGTGATCTTGCCGTGGGGGGCGGGGGCCGGGGCCAACTTGCCGCCGCCGATGTAGAATTCGGGGGCACCGCATTCATCGACATCGACATGGGCGGCTTCGGCGCAATAGATGGCGCCCCACACCGGGCAGTAAAGCGACAGCGACAGCGCGTTGGCGGCGGTGCCGGTGGGCACCAGATAGATGGCGGCCTCTGGCGCTTCGAACTGATCGCGGATGAGGCGCGTGACCTGAGCCATGATCGTGTCGGTGCCGTAGGAGGGGGCATAGCCATCATTGGCGGCGATGACGGCAGCAAGCACTTCGGGGCTGGCGCCAGATGTGTTGTCAGAAGCAAATTCCATCAGAGATCCTCGATGATGTGGTCTTCCCATTCCTCTTCGGGAATGTCGAATTCAGGCACCGTCCAGCCGCGCACCGACTGGCCGGCCGCATGGACGGATTCGGGGTCACCCGATATTAGGTAATGCCAGTCATGAAGCGGTTTTCCTTCGGCGCGCAGCCGGTAGGCGCAGGTCGAGGGCAGCCAGTAGGAGACATCGGCGAGTGTCTTGGGGTTCAGCACCACGCATTCGGGAACGAAGATCTTGCGGGTCTGGTACTGGCCGCAGCGGCAGCTTTCGCCGTCAAGCAGGCGGCAGGCGACGCGGGTGAAGAAAACCTCGCCGGTTTCGTCATCCTCGAGCTTGTTCAGGCAGCATTTTCCACAGCCGTCACACAGCGCTTCCCATTCGTCGGGATTCAGCGTGCTGAGCGGTTTGGTCCAGAATTGCGGGCGCAACAGGGGTTTTTTCTCGGGCTTGGCCATGGGGCGCGACTTTGGCCGAGAGCGCGGCGAAAGGGAAGGGTCAGGGGTCAGAGGCCGGCGAGAATTTCGCGGGCACGTGCGCAATCGGCGTCCATCTGCGCCATCAGTCCGGGCAGGCCGTCGAATTTCATCTCTGGGCGCAGAAAGTCGATGAAGGCGATGGACAGATGCTGGCCGTAAAGATCACCGCTGAAATCGAAGAGGAAGGTTTCAAGGTTAGGGTGGTTTTCCCCGAACATCGGCCGCACGCCAAGGCTCGCGGCCCCGCCGTAGGTTCCGGCGTGGGGGCCGGTCAGCACATCGACCTTTACCGCATAGATGCCCAGACGCGGCAGGTGCAGGCCGCTTACATCCATGTTCGCGGTGGGAAAGCCCAGATCGCGCCCGCGCTTTTCGCCGTCGATCACTTCGCCTTCGATCCGGTGCCAGTGGCCCAGCATCGCGGCGGCGTCACGCGGGCGGCCTTCGGTCAGGGCTGCGCGGATGTTGGTGGAGGAGACTTCCTGCCCGTGGAATTTCACCAGATCGGCGACGGTCACGCCGAATCCGTACTGTGCGCCAAGGGTGCGAAGCGTGTCCACCGTGCCCTTGCGGCCCTTGCCGAAACAGAAATCGGCGCCGACTGTGACATGCGAGACGCCAAGGCCATGGACCAGGACATCGGTTACGAATTCCTCTGCTGCCATTCCTGCGAGAATGGTGTCGAAGGGAAGTTCGTAAAGCTGGTCGACGCCCAGTTTTTCCAGCCGGTGGGCGCGAGCTTCAGCGTTCATCAGCCGGAAGGCGGGGGCATGGGGGGCAAAGAACTGACGGGGGTGAGGTTCGAAGGTGACGAGGCCAAGCGGGGTGCCGGGGCGGTTGGCCTGACGGATCACCGACTGGTGGCCCAGATGGATGCCGTCGAAGTTGCCCATGGCGACCGAGGCGCCGCGGTCGCTTGGCTTCAGACCTGTCCAGTGGTTGTGCGTCCGCATCTGCCCCGTGATCCGCAGGTGTTGGTCCGGTGGCCTATGTGGGATCGCCCCGGTTGACCCTGCTTAGTCGAACTTGCGGCTGGGCGCCAGAACCAGCGCCTCGCCTTTCAGAACGACGGTATCGCCGACCGCGCAGTGGGTTTCAAGGGTGACCCGGCGGCGGGAATGGTCAATCGCGGTGACTTTCACTTCGGCATGGACCACGTCGCCCGGGCGGACGGGGGCCATGAATTTCAGGCTTTGGCCAAGATAGACGGTGCCGTGGCCGGGAAGTTGTTCGCCGATCACCGCCGAAATGAGGCCGGCGGTGAGCATGCCGTGGGCGATGCGGCCCTGAAAGATGGTGTCCTGAGCGTAGGCTTCGTCAAGATGGACCGGGTTGCGGTCGGTCGAGACTTCGGCGAACAGTTCGATGTCACGGTCGGTGACCTGCTTGCGCAGAAAGCGGACCATGCCGATTTCCAGATCCTCGATACAGATCGTTCCGCGCGGCTGATTGTCGAGCATCATGGTGATTCCGGAGTTGTTGCGCCGCAGCATAGGGGATGCTGCGGCGCGGCGCAATGGGGTCGGTAATTTTTGGTCAGGCATGGCGACTTTGACGCAACAATCTTGCGATGCATGGTGATTGATGCCCGGCCAGGTGCTCGGCGGCGGGGCGGGGAGGGCTCTGCCCTCCCCGAACCCCACCCGGAGTATTTGCGCCAAGATGAAAGGATCAGCGCAGGCGGCCGATGCTGTAGGCGGGGCTAAGTTGTTGATCCGCAAGCCAGATTTCCAGGCGCGCCGGATCGGGATTTTCGACATCATTGCCAAATTCATTGGCGGCGAGGCCGCCGGTTATGAAAAGCGCGTCGATATTTTCGCCGATGGCCCCTTGGACGTCGGTGGCGATTCCGTCGCCGATGGCGAGGATTCTGCCCTCATCGGGTGAAAGCCCGGTAAAGGCGGCGAGGCGGCGGCGGGCGAGGTCGTAGATCGGCGGGTGGGGTTTACCGAAATAGAGGCTTGTGCCGCCCATCTGGGTGTAAAGCTGGGCAAGGGCGCCGGCGCACCATTCGCGCACCTCGCCTCGGTCGACGACGATATCGGGGTTGGCGCAAAGCAGCTTCAGCCCCTTGGTCTTGGCATAAAGAAAATCGGCGCGGTAACTTGACGGGTCGGCCATGGGATCGAAGGGGCCGGTGCAGACGATTCCTTCGGCCTCGGACAGGGGGACCTTGGTGATTTCAAGCGGATTATCAAGGATTTTCAGGGGGGTGAAGAAGCCTTCGTCCGTTTCTCCATCGCCGATGAAATGGACTTTCTGACCGACGGCGCCCTGAAACATCGCCGCGCGGGCGCTGTCGCCGGAGGTGGCGATCGTATCCCAAGCGTCACGGGGCACGCCAAGGCGGGCAAGTTGGTCTTCGACACTGGCGCGGGGGCGGGGGGAGTTGGTGACGAGCACGACGGTGCCGCCGGTCTTGCGGTAGGACTGCAAGGCGGCGACGGCGGCGGGGTAGGGGCGGATCCCGTCATGGACGCAGCCCCAGAGATCGCAAAAAAGCGCGTCATAGAGGGGGGCGATTTCGGAAAGGGACTTCAGGATCCGTGTCATGCTTTTCCCTGTGAAATCAGAATTTTGCAGCGCCTGCGTCACGTATGGCAAACGTATGGATATGGTATGGCTTTCGGGCCGGGGCGGTACGGTACCGCCCGGCCCGGACATGTCACATTTTCAGCGCCGGGATGATCTGCTTTTTGCGGCTCATGACGCCAGGCAGGACCACCGTGTCGCCCGCGACCTTGCAGGTGAAAGAGGCTTCGGCGATGCGCTTGACCAGATCGTTCGGGACCAGCAAGGTGGCTTCTTCGCGCAGGATGTCGACGACGAACAAGAGAACCTGATCGGCGCCGTCTTCCTTGGCGACGCCATCCATCGCGGCCATCAGGCTGGCCTTGCGGTCCAGCACCACTTTCGGCGCGGTGGTTTCCAGAACCGAGACGCGCAGGTCGGTGCCGTCGATGTTGTATTCCTTGCTGTCCATGCGCAGCAGTTCGGCGTCGGAGAAGGCCGACACGTCAGACTTGGCGGCGAACAGTTCGGCGGCGAAGTCGTGGATCGAGACGCCCAGATCGGCGGCAAGCTTTTCTGCCACGGCGCGGTCATGCGGGGTGGTGGTGGGAGAGCGGAATTCCAGCGTGTCTGAGAGGATGCACGACAGCATCGCGCCCTTGATGGCGCGGGGCGCTTTGGCCAGATCGGCCCCCATCAGGTCGTGCATGATGGTGGCAGTGCAGGCCAGCGGGCGGATGGTGATGTCGATCGGGTTTTTGGTTTTCAGGCCACCGACCAGCATGTGGTGGTCAATGATGCCGATGATCTTCGCGTCATTGACCGAGGGCGGCAGTTCGGCGGGGTTGTTGGTATCGACGATCACCACCTTGTCGTCGGCGGTCACGTCGGAAATGATTTCGGGTTTGGTCAGGCCCCAGTGCTTCAGCATGAAGGCTGCTTCGGTGTTGGGTTCGCCCAGAAGGACGGCCTTTGCCGGGGTGCCTTTCACCTCGGTCAGGTACCAGGCCCAGATCAGGGGCGAGCCGGTGGAATCGGTGTCGGGGGATTTGTGGCCGAAGACAAGCGTGGTCATGGGGATGGATCCGTCGATAAAGGAATTTCGCGGGCCTTATAGGCGGCGCGAACAGGATTGTCACGCGGGGGGCGCTGGCACCGGAGTCGGGGTGCGGATCTGGACCGGGGGCGTGGGAGGATTTGAGCCCAGGTGTTCAGCCCCGGCAAGACCTTGCCGTACACTGAAGTTCTTGCTTCGCTGAGCCTTCAGGCTTAGCTTTGTCAGCGCCACGGGGGATCATATCACCATGAGCCGTTTTTCAGAATATGCCTTCGCGGTGCCCATGTTAGTCAACCGGCTATCTGCAGCCATTGTGTTCCTTGCTGTCAGCATTTCATTGGTGCCGGCAGAAGTCAGGAGTGAGACGACGACTTGTCATGAACTCGTAGGCGATATGGCTGCACAACAGAAAATGATCGGTACGTTCAGAACACTCGACTACCAGATCAGAGAACACTTCTTGATAGTGGCAAACGCAATTCTGTCGACCTATGGTGGTTGGAATACGAAAGAGGGATGGTCAAGCAACGCGGCCCAACTTGGCGATAGCGCAGGTGAATATGAAAAAGATGCCCTTGTCATCAGGCGCGATATCGATCGTGCCAAAGCGATCAGTGAAGAAGAATTGCAAAGACTGAACGGCGTAATTGACAGCTTCGTGGGGTTAATCAAAACCGGAGATCAGATTGCCAATGAGATTTCCGACGGGCGGGTAAATGATGCGAACCAGGTCTACTTTGAGACTGCGCGGCCAAGCTACCTTCATGCCCATGGAGAATTATACACTCTGATAACAACGGCCCAAAGAAGAGTGGCTTCAATGGCGAGGACGCCATGCAGTTGAGAATAATAGCTTCGTCTACATCTCTGTTGGCCTGCTGAGCGACTCTGCAGGTTCAAGGCACGCTGCTTCATGCAACCAGCTGATGGTTACCGAAGTTGGCGTAGACCGGTAGGGCTTTTCGGTCTAGGTTTCCCGCCTTGGCGCGTGACGGACCGGAGCGCTGAGAGTGCCAAGATCCCTGCGATCGGAGGACCATAGTGCAATGTCCAGTCCTGCCCCAGTGATTGCCCCTGCAGCACGCCTTTACCGTGGTGGGGTCACACGCCCCGAACGCTGGGAAACCTGGGTGCCAAACAAAGGCGACATCCTGGTTTGCACCCCGCCCAAATGCGGCACGACCTGGACCCAGACAATACTTGCGATGCTTGTTCACGGCGGGGCGGAGTTGCCTGGCAGGCTGCCGGTGATTTCACCTTGGGTCGATGCTGACCTGGGTGTCCCGGCCAGCGAGGTCGCAGAGGCGCTTGCCGCGCAAAAGGGGCGCAGGGTGGTCAAGACACATACCGCCGCCGACGGCTTTCCGATCTGGGAGGGCGTTACGGTGATTGCGGTCTATCGCCATCCGCTCGACGTCTTTTTCTCGTTGCGGAAACATACCGCCAACAGGGCCGATATCCAGGGCGACGACATGATGAAATGGCCCGTCTCGCGTTCGATCCGGGCCTATGTCAGCAACGCATCGGATTTTACTGACATTGCCGAAGACAATCTGATGACTCTGGCGCAGCACTACGCAAATACGGCTTTGTCCGGCCGGTTGCCCGACCTGAAATTGTTCCACTATTCCGACATGGTCCGCGACGGACGGCGCACGGTCGAGGCGTTGGCAAAGGCGGCTGGGATAGAGGCGAGTGACAGCGTGATAGACGCGGTGACCAAGGCCACGGAGTTTGGCGCGATGAAGGCGAGGGCGGCCGATTTCGCGCCCGTGGCCGGCACGGGTTTTTGGAGGTCGGATGAGAATTTCTTTGACTCTGGCAGTTCCAAGAAATGGGACGGAAAGCTTTCCGAAGAAGAACTTGCGTTTTATCGAGCGCGGCTTGAAGAGTTGATACCGGATGCCCGGGCGCGAAACTGGCTTGAAGGCGGTGGCGGATAGGCTTCTATGGCGCGAATTCAATTGGGGATGGGTAGTTGTCTGTCTGGATGTCCGCCTTTGGGCAGTGGTTAGGCGAAGACCAGCAGAATTGAACCTAAAAGGGTTATAGCGGGGCAGGCTGCCGTCTTGCCGTGCCTGAACCTCGTGGCCTTCTGCCTGTGCAGCTTCTTGTCAGAATCCCTGCCGCGTGAGTGTCCAGCCGTCTTGTTTCAGCAGGTTCAGCAGGCCCTGATCGCCGGAAAGGTGGCCCGCGCCGACGGCGACGATCAGCCGCAGGCCGGGGGCGTCGCGGCGCAGGACCGTCATCCACGCATGGTTGCGGCTGTTGATCAGCGCGTCTTCCATCAAGGCCATATCCTTTTCGGCCTTGGCAGGATCGGCGCCGGGGGTGGCAAGAGACTGCAGGCGACCGAATTCCCAGATCTCGCGGTGGGACTCGCGGAAATAGCTGTCGGTCATGGTGGCGAGCATGTCTTCGGCGCGCGGGGCCAGCGGCAGGGCGGCGCGGATCATATCAAGCTGATCGTCGGGGCCGATCTGTTCGAAGACCTTGAGGATCGTGTCAAAGGGTTCAAGCGGCAGGGTGGGTTTGCCAAGCGCCTTTGCTTCGGCGGCGATCAGGCTGTCTAGGCCGGTCGGGGCGCCGCCAAGGGCGGACATGGCGCAAGGCGGCATCGACAGCAGGACGGACACATACCAAGGGCGGAATTTCGACGCGAGGAAGGCCGGGATGCCGCGTGCGGTCATGGCGGTGCTGAGGGCTTGCCAATCCGGTTCCGACAGGCGTTCGGGCAGGGTGGGGCCGGCGGTGAACATCAGGTCCGGTTTGCTGGCGACGGCTTTTTGCAAGGCGGCGATTTCGGCGTCTGTGGCTTCGAGATAGATCCGGTCTGCCTTGGCGATCAGCGGGCGCAGGCGCTGCATCGGGGCGTCCATGCGCGGGTCGTAAAGGTGGAAGGTGCCGATCAGGTCGATCTGCGCACCGCCCTTTTCGGCGCGCCAGTGGTTGCCCTCGGGAAAGGGGGCTTTGGCGACGGCGGCGGCAAGGGCGGCCTGGTCGGGGCCGGAAAGGTCGGTGATCAGGTTCCGGCCGGCGCAGGCGGTCTGTGCCACGGCTGGTGCGGTGGCAAGCAGGGCAAGGCAAGTCGCAAGGCTGGTCAGGATCTGTTTCATCGGGCGTGTCCGTTGGGTGGCGGCAGACTGGCACGGCGGATCGGCGCTGACCATCCGCAAAAACCGATACATTTTGTTGCGGCTCTTGGTTGACTCGTCGGGGGGCGGCGCTTAATTACAGCCCGTTAGCACTCGCGCCATGTGAGTGCTAATCTTTTTCAAACCTGGAAACCCAAGGGAGTGTTACCAGATGGCATTCAAACCGCTGCATGACCGTGTCGTTGTCAAGCGTGTCGAAGGCGAAGAAAAGACCAAGGGCGGTCTGATCATCCCCGATAGCGCCAAAGAAAAGCCTGCCGAAGGCGAAGTCGTCGCCGTGGGTGATGGCGCACGTAAGGATTCGGGCGAGTTGATCGCGATGACCGTCAAAAAGGGCGACCGCATCCTGTTCGGCAAATGGTCGGGCACCGAAGTGACGCTGAACGGCGAAGAGCTTCTGATCATGAAGGAATCGGACATTCTCGGCATCATCGCCTGAGGAATTCCGCGTTCTTTATCTTAAACGAACATTCTGAGGAGAAGCCAGATGGCTGCTAAAGAAGTCAGATTTGACAGCGATGCCCGCGATCGCATGTTGCGCGGTGTCAATATTCTTGCTGACGCCGTGAAAGTCACGCTGGGCCCGAAAGGCCGCAACGTGGTGATCGAAAAGTCCTTCGGCGCACCGCGCATCACCAAAGACGGTGTGACGGTTGCCAAGGAAATCGAACTTTCCGACAAGTTCGAAAACATGGGCGCGCAGATGGTGAAGGAAGTTGCTTCCCGCACCAATGACGAAGCCGGCGACGGCACCACCACCGCGACGGTTCTGGCGCAAGCCATCGTCAAGGAAGGCATGAAGGCGGTTGCCGCCGGCATGAACCCGATGGACCTGAAGCGCGGCATCGACATGGCGACCGCCAAGGTCGTTGAAGCGATCAAGGCGGCTTCGCGTCCGGTCAAGGACACTGCGGAAGTAGCGCAGGTTGGCACCATCTCGGCCAACGGCGAAGCTGAAATCGGTCGGCAGATTGCTGACGCGATGCAGAAAGTCGGCAACGAGGGCGTGATCACCGTCGAAGAGAACAAGGGTCTGGAAACGGAAACCGAAGTCGTCGAAGGCATGCAGTTCGACCGCGGCTATCTGTCGCCCTATTTTGTCACCAATGCCGACAAGATGATTGCCGATCTGGAAGACGTGCTGATCCTGCTGCACGAAAAGAAACTGGGTTCGCTTCAGCCGATGGTTCCGTTGCTGGAAGCCGTGATCCAGTCGCAAAAGCCGCTGCTGATCATTTCCGAAGACGTTGAAGGCGAGGCTCTGGCCACGCTGGTCGTCAACAAGCTGCGCGGTGGTCTGAAGATTGCTGCGGTCAAGGCCCCGGGCTTTGGCGATCGCCGCAAGGCCATGCTTCAGGACATCGCCATCCTGACCGGCGGTCAGGTGATTTCTGAAGATCTTGGCATGAAGCTGGAAAATGTCACACTCGACATGCTGGGCAAAGCCAAGAAGGTCTCGATCACCAAAGACACCACGACCATCATCGATGGCGCTGGCGTCAAGGCCGAGATCGAAGCCCGTGTGGCCCAGATCCGTCAGCAGATCGAAGACACCACTTCGGACTACGACAAGGAAAAACTGCAAGAGCGTGTGGCCAAACTGGCTGGCGGTGTTGCGGTGATCAAGGTCGGCGGCATGACCGAGATCGAAGTGAAAGAGCGCAAGGACCGCGTGGACGACGCGCTGAACGCGACCCGTGCAGCCGTGCAGGAAGGCATCGTTGTCGGCGGCGGCGTGGCGCTGGTTCAGGCGGCCAAGAAGCTGGTGGGCATGACCGGTGCGAATTCCGATCAGACTGCTGGCATTGCCATCATCCGCAAGTCGCTGGAAGCGCCGCTTCGCCAGATCGCGCAGAACGCCGGTGTAGACGGGTCGGTCGTGGCCGGCAAGGTGCGCGAATCCGACGACGCGAAGTTCGGCTTCAACGCACAGACCGAAGAATATGGCGACATGTTCAAGTTTGGTGTGATCGATCCGGCCAAAGTCGTGCGTACGGCGCTGGAAGATGCGGCCTCGATCGCTGGTCTTCTGATCACCACCGAAGCGATGATCGCTGAGAAGCCCAAGGACAATGCTGGCGGCGGTGCCGGCGGTGGCATGGGCGGCGGCATGGGCGGCATGGACGGCATGATGTAATCATCCCCTTGGGGACGATGGAAAGGGGCGCCTTCGGGCGCCCCTTTTCTTTTGCGGCGGCTATCCAGCGGTGGCCGCTGGCGCGGCCTATCCATCTCTCGCCACCCGGCTTCGCCCGGTGGCTCGGGGCCTCCGGCGGGGATATTTGGGAAAA
>CANJQT010000052.1 GCA_947476475.1 Paracoccaceae bacterium
ACGATCGCCGCCAGCCTTGCTTTTGCCGGCACAGCATTTGCAGAACCGGTCAAGGTCGGCATTGCCGCCGAACCCTATCCGCCCTTCGCCTCGCCCGACGCCGCCGGCAACTGGACCGGCTGGGAAGTCGATATCATCAACGCGGTCTGCAAAGCCGCCGAGATGGAATGCGTGATCACCCCTGTCGCTTGGGAAGGCATCATCCCTTCGCTGACCGGCGGCCAGATCGACGCGATCATGGCCTCGATGTCGATCACCGAAGAGCGGATGAAAACCATCGACTTCTCGGACAAGTACTATAATACGCCCACCGTCGTTGTTGCGACCAAGGGTTCTGGCATCCTGCCGACGCCCGAAGGGCTGGCGGGCAAGATCATCGGCGTGCAGGTTTCGACTGTGCATGAAGCCTATGCGCAGGCCTATTTCGCTGCCACCGCAGCCGAGATCAAAACCTATCAGACCACCGATGAAGGCTTCCAGGATCTGGCCGCCGGGCGGATTGACGCCTCGCAGGCTGACAGCATCGCGATCGACGCATTCATGGCGACCGACGCTGGCAAGGCCTGCTGCGAAGTCGTGGGCGAGGTTGCTGATGACCCGGTAATCCTGGGCAAGGGCGTCGGCGTCGGCCTGCGTCAGGGCGAGGATGAACTGAAAGCCAAGTTCAACGCAGCCATCGCCAAGATCCGCGAAGACGGCACCTATGACGCGATCACGGCAAACTACTTCGCTTCGTCGATCTATGGCGGCTGAGGCCTAGGTGCTGACGCTGATCACAAGCACAGGCGCATCTTCGATGCTTGACCTGTTGGCCTGGTCGCCCCCCGGTTGGGGGGCGACCTTGGTTCAGGGACTTTTGAACACGATTGTGATTGCGTTCGGAGCCTATGCTTTGGGGCTGCTGATCGGGGTCTTTGGTGCGTTTGGCAAGCTTTATGGCGGGCCGATCGTCAAGGATGTGCTTGCGGTCTATACGACCCTGGTTCGGGCGGTGCCTGAACTGGTGCTGATCCTTATTCTTTATTTTGCCGTCACCGACGCGGTGAACGAGATACTCAAATTCTATGGCTACGATCCGATCCAGCTTTCCGGCGTGGGGGCAGGGATTGCAGTTCTGGGGATCGTGCAGGGTGCCTACTCTACCGAAGTGCTGCGAGGTGCCATCCAGTCGGTGCCTGCGGGCCAGATCGAGGCAGGCCGGGCCATGGGAATGCCGCCGACCCTGCTGGCACGGCGCATTACCCTGCCGCTGATGATGGCGTCGGCAATTCCCGGGCTGGCGAACCTCTGGCTGACGGTGACAAAGGATACAGCCCTTCTGGCTGTCGTAGGGTTTATCGAATTGACCAAGGCCACATCGCTGGCCGCCGCAACCACCAAGGCCTTCTTCACCTTCTACATGGCGGCTGGGGTGTTGTATCTGATCCTCTCTCTCGGCTCCGGACTGGTCTTCAGCCGTATCGAAAAATGGGCGCGGCGCGGCCAGCGCAATATCGGCAGGGGAAGTTGATGAAGGACTTTCTGAAACCCCACCGTATCGTGATGCTGGTGATTGCCGTCCTGATCGTCGGCTGGTGCGCCTATTCGATGAACTGGAGCTGGCTGCCAAAGTACATGCCCAAGATCGTGTCGGGCATCTGGATCACCTGCTGGCTGACCGTGCTCACCATGGGGCTGGGAATGGTCCTTGCGGTCATGCTTGGGCTGGCGCAGGCCGCAGGGCCAGCCTGGCTGGCCTGGCCCGCAAAGGTCTACTGTTCGGTCATTCGCGGCACGCCGCTGCTACTGCAGCTTTGGCTGCTGTATTTCGGACTTGGATCACTGTTCCCGCAGATACCTTGGATCAAGGACAGCGCGCTTTGGCCGATCCTGCGGCAGGCTTGGCCCTATGGGGTTCTGGCGCTGACGATGAGCGTGGCGGGCTATGAAGGCGAAGTGATGCGCGGTGCCTTCAAAGGCGTGCCATCTGGCCAGCTTGAAGCGGCCAGGGCCATGGGCATGCCACGCCTTACCGCTTTCCGCCGTATCTGGTTGCCGCAAGCTATCCACCGGGCCTTGCCAACAATCGGCGGCGAGATGGTGTTGCAGATGAAGTCCACGCCACTGGTCGCGACCATCACCGTCGTCGATATCTATTCCGTCGCCAAACGGGTGACGCAAGATACCTTCATCGTCTACGAACCACTCTTGCTTTTGGCGGTCATCTACATGGCTCTGGCGGGCCTGATCGTCTTGTTCTTCCGCTGGCTGGAAAGTCGCATACCCTCGCGTACGGCCTGACGGTGAAAGGCAGGGCTCTGCCTGCGCGCTTGGGGATAATCTGGCCAGAATAGGATGGGTCGTAGGTCCGCCCGCCCTTGGAAGACAGATTTCCGGCAGGCTTTGGCCCTTTGGGGTTTGACGAAGCGCGGGCAGAGTGCCATTTCCCTTCAATGATATTTTGCCAAGGATGATCCCATGCCCGTCTATCGTTCCCGCACCACTACCCACGGCCGCAACATGGCCGGCGCTCGTGGCCTCTGGCGCGCCACCGGGATGAAGGACGGCGACTTCGGCAAGCCGATCATCGCCATCGTCAACAGCTTTACCCAGTTCGTGCCGGGCCATGTTCATCTGAAGGATCTGGGCCAGCTGGTGGCGCGCGAAGTCGAAGCGGCGGGTGGTGTGGCCAAGGAGTTCAACACCATCGCCGTCGATGACGGCATCGCCATGGGCCATGACGGTATGCTCTATTCGCTGCCCTCGCGCGAACTGATTGCCGACAGCGTGGAATACATGGTCAACGCGCATTGCGCCGATGCGATGGTCTGCATTTCCAACTGCGACAAGATCACCCCCGGCATGCTGATGGCGGCCATGCGGCTGAACATCCCGGTTGTTTTCGTTTCGGGCGGGCCGATGGAGGCTGGGAAGGCCTTTGTGAAGGGCCGCGAACTGGCGCTGGATCTGGTGGATGCGATGGTTGTGGCGGCGGATGACAGCTACACCGACGCCGAGGTCGATGCCATCGAAGCGGCCGCTTGCCCGACCTGTGGCTCTTGCTCCGGCATGTTCACCGCCAACTCGATGAACTGCCTGACCGAGGCGCTGGGGCTTTCACTGCCGGGCAACGGCTCAACCCTTGCCACGCATGCCGACCGCAAACGGCTGTTTGTCGAGGCCGGGCATCTGATCGTCGATATCACCAAGCGTTACTACGAACAGAACGACGACAGCGTGCTGCCGCGCAATGTTGCGTCCAAACCGGCGTTTGAAAACGCGATGGCGCTGGATATCGCCATGGGCGGTTCAACCAATACCATCTTGCACATTCTGGCGGCGGCGCATGAAGGCGGTATCGACTTCGATCAAGACGATATCGACCAGTTGAGCCGCCGGGTGCCATGCCTGTGCAAAGTGGCCCCTGCTAAGCAGGATGTGCATATGGAGGACGTTCACCGCGCCGGCGGGATCATGGCGATCCTAGGCCAGTTGGACAGCGCGGGCCTGCTGAACCGCGATTGCCCGACTGTGCATGCACCCACGATGGGGGCGGCACTGGATCATTGGGACATCAGCCGCACCAATCATCAAACGGTGCGGGACTTCTTCCTTGCCGCCCCGGGTGGGGTGCGCACCACGGTTGCGTTTTCCACCTCGAACCGTTTCCGCGAATTGGACCTCGACCGCGAAAAGGGCGTGATCCGCTCGGTGAAACACGCGTTTTCCGTCGAAGGCGGCCTGGCGGTGCTTAAGGGCAATATCGCGCTCGATGGTTGCATCGTGAAAACCGCTGGGGTGGATGAATCAATTTTCGTCTTCGCCGGCCCGGCGCGGGTCTTCGAATCGCAGAACGCCGCCGTCGAGGCGATCCTGTCGAACCGGATCAAAGAAGGCGATGTGCTGGTGATCCGTTACGAGGGGCCAAAGGGCGGGCCGGGCATGCAGGAAATGCTGTATCCCACCAGCTATTTGAAATCGAAAGGGCTGGGCAAAGCCTGCGCGCTGATCACTGACGGGCGTTTTTCGGGTGGCACCTCTGGCCTCTCGATCGGCCATGTCAGCCCCGAAGCCGCGTCGGGTGGCCTAATTGGTTTGGTCCAGGAAGGCGACCGGATCGAGATCGACATTCCGGCCCGCACCATCACCCTCGCCGTAGGCGAGGCGGAACTGGCCACACGCCGCGCTGCACAGGATCTGGTCGGCTGGAAGCCTGCCAAATCCCGTCCGCGCAAGATCAGCCAGGCGCTGCGGGCCTATGGCCTGTTTGCCACCTCGGCTGCAACAGGCGCCGTGCGCAAGCTTCCCGACGAGGCTTGATCCGCCCGAACCCGCGCACCGGCGCGGGTTCTGCCAAGGGGCAGGCCGGTCTTCAGGGCCGCTCAAGGTGACCTGACGCAGATGGAGACGTCCGATGCACTATACGCCGGCCCCTAACCGCTATGACAACATGCCCTACCGCCGCGTTGGCGCGTCGGGGCTGCGGCTTCCCGCCATTTCCCTGGGCCTTTGGCAGAATTTCGGCGAGGATGCAGCCTTTGACCGTTCCCGCGCCATCTGCCGCACCGCCTTTGATCTGGGGGTCACCCATTTCGATCTGGCCAACAACTACGGCCCGCCGCCCGGCGCCGCCGAAGAAACCTTTGGCCGGATCCTCAAGGGCGATTTCGCCGGGTTGCGAGACGAACTGATCATCTCCTCGAAAGCCGGTTACACGATGTGGCCCGGCCCCTATGGCGATCATGGCAGCCGCAAATATCTACTGGCGAGCCTCGATCAAAGCCTGAAGCGGATGGGGCTGGACTACGTCGATATCTTCTATTCTCACCGGTTTGATCCCGCCACGCCCTTGGAGGAAACCATGGGCGCGCTGGATGCGGCGGTGCGGCAGGGCAAGGCGCTTTACGTCGGGATTTCCAACTATACGTCCGAACAGACAAGGCGCGCTGCGGCGATCCTCAAGGATCTGGGCACGCCCGCAATCATCCATCAGCCAAGCTATTCGATGATGAACCGCTGGACGGAAGCCGACCGCCTGCTTGACACCCTTGAAGGACAGCGCATGGGCTGCATCTGCTTTTCGCCACTGGCGCAAGGGATGCTGACCACGAAATACCTTTCAGGCATCCCCGAAGGCAGCCGTGCCGCCCGCAAGGATTCGCTTTCACCCGCGGTTCTGACGCCCACGGTCATCGCCAGTCTGGCCGCGCTGAACGCGATGGCGGCAGGCCGGGGGCAGACCTTGGCGCAGATGGCGCTTGCCTGGGTGCTGCGTGATCCCCGGCTGACCTCGGCGCTGGTCGGTGCCAGCCGGCCCGAACAGGTGATCGACAGCGTGGGGGCTTTGCAGAACCTTGCCTTCTCCGCAGACGAGCTGGCCCGAATTGACGGTCTGGCCATTGAACTGGGCGATATCTGAAGCGACCCTCAGACCCGTTCCGACCGCCGCATCAGCATCCAGGCGATGGCCGAACAGACGGCCGCCGCCAGCATCGTGGCGCGCGGAGTTCCGTCAAACGCCAATCCAACCGGCCCGGCAATCACCACTGCAAATATCGTGGAAATTGCGGTGATCACCGATGTTGCCATCCCGGCGATATGGCCCATTTTGCGCATCGCCAGCGCATTAAGGTTGCCGAAGGTGAAGCCCGAAATGAAGAACACGCTGGTCGTCCAGATGAAGAAGACAGCGAAAGCGATTGATACTTCAAGGATATTCAGTGCGAAAACCGCAAACACGATCAGGGAAAAGACCGCCTGCACCAGATAGGCAATCTGTGCGAGCTTGCGCATCCCGACCCGCATCACCAGCCGCCCGTTGACGAACGATGCCGTGGCCGAAAAGACCGCGATCAACGCGAACCAATAGGGAAATTCGGTGGCTCGCTGATAGGTCACGTCAAATACCTGCTGTATCGAAGACAAAAGCCCCATCATCTGGCCAAAGCCCAAAGTCATCACCACTGTATAAAGTCGTACCTCGCGGTTGGTCAGCACCTCGCGCAGGCCCGACAGGATCAGCGCACCCGACAGCGGCCGACGGGCGGCCGGGGCAAGGGTTTCACCTTGCCGCAGGCTGACCCACAGGAAGGCCAGCAACCCGAACAGGATGAAGGCCAGAAAGATACCGCGCCAACCAGAGAACGAAATGATCCACAGGCCGACCAACGGCGCAAGCGCAGGGACAATCATGAAGACCATCATCACGAAAGACATCACCCGCGCCATTTCGCGCCCCTCGTAAAGGTCGCGCGACAGGGCCATCCCGGCGATGCGCGGCCCGGACGCCCCAAGCCCCTGTATGGCGCGCGCAACCAGCAGCAGTTCCAGGCTGGGCGCGTAATGGGCCAGAAGCGCACCCACGATGTAAAGCGCCAGCCCGCCCCCGATGATCCTCTTGCGCCCCCAGGCGTCTGACAAGGGGCCTGCAAAGAAGGTGCCAACGCCCATGCCCAACACAAATGCCGACAGGATAAGCTGCGCGCGGTTGGCGGCGCCGGGCGTCAGTTCCGCCGCAATCGCCGGAAAGGCAGGCAGCATCGCATCAATGGAAAAGGCGATGGTTGCGAACAGCATTGCCAGCATCGCGGTGAATTCCGGTAATGGCAGGCGATGGCACGCAGTGGCTGAGGATGCCATTCATATTTCTTTCATTTTTTCAATAAGTTCATCAATGACATTCAACCACATCTCGGTTGGCTGCGCGCCCTGAAGCGCATGTTGGTGGGCCAGGATGAAGGTCGGCACCGACTGCACGCCCCGGGCGCGCGAATGGGTCATGCGGGCGGCAAGGTCGGTCTTGTCGCTGTTGCCCGCCAGTAGCCGCAACATCATTTCGCGGTCCAGCCCAACCTCGCCTGCGATATCGGCCAGCACAGCCTTGTCACCGATATCACGCCCATCCCGCCAATAGGCGCGAAACAGCGCCGAAACCATAGGCGTCTGCTGTCCCTCGAGCCCCGCCCAATGGATCAGCAGGTGCGCATCCAGCGTATTTGGCGCACGTCGGATCGCCGGCAGATCAAAGCTGACACCGGCCCTTTCCGCTTGGGCCAGCAAAGGTTCGTGAACCCTCACGATATTGTCACGGTTGCCAAATTTTGCCTCCATATACTCGGCCCGGTCCATGCCTTCGGGCGGCATGTCCGGGTTAAGCTGAAACGGATGCCATTCGACCTGAAAGGGATGATCGGCCCGCGCCTCAAGCGCGCGGTCAAGGTAGCCTTTGCCCACATAACACCACGGGCAGGCGACGTCCGAAATAATATCTAATTTTATCATGTATTTCTGATCCATTCCTCGCGCAAAGCGCGGCGGTTAACCTTGCCCGTCGCCGTCATCGGCAGACCTTCGCGCTGCTCGAAATGGCGGGGTATCTTGTAGCCGGCAAGGCAATTTTGCGCATGTGCGGCCAAAGCTTCCCGGGTGGCGTCGCCGGTATAAAACGCCGCGATGATTGACTTTCCGGGGCCCACGGCCACTTCCGTTACCGCCAGCTGGCCCGCGCCCGCACAGGTCGCCAACGCTGCTTCGATCTCTTGTGGTGAAACACGAAAACCTCCGGCGTTCATCATGTCGTCCTCACGCCCCAGGCAGCGCACGGCACCGTCCGCATCCATCAGTGCCATGTCCCCGGTCAGGAACCAGTCACCCCGGAATTTGGCTGCGGCCTCGGCATCGGCGCCGTGATAGGTGATGAAAAGGCCGGGGTCTGAACGATGGACCGCCAGAATACCGTGCCCGCCGCGGGGTACGGGCCTTCCATCTTCATTCACAATGGCAATGCGGCGACCAGGTTGAGCATATCCCGTGGCACCCTCCGGGGCCGGGCGCTCCGGCGAACCGGATAGGAAGGTTGAACATTCTGACATGCCAAACGCTTCGTGCAACGGCTTCCCGGTGGCGCGCAACCAATCGGCACGCAGACCATCGGGCAGTTTTTCACCAGCCACCAACCCATGACGCAAGTCCGGCAGATCTAGGGGCAAAGCCGCCTTCAGCATCTGGCGGTAAACACCGGGGGCGCCGGCGAACAGCGTTGCGCCCGATTGCTTCATCAGTGCCGGAAGTTGCGCCGGCAAGGTGCCTGGTTGCGGAATCAGGGCCATCGCGCCCGCCGCCCAAGGGTCGAACAGCCCGGTGCCCAGTGTGAAGGTCCAGTTCAGCGCCCCCGCGTGCAGCAGCCGGTCACTTTCGCGCAGGCCGTACCAGCCCTGCCACATCATTCGCCGCGCCCAGACCGCGCGATGGGCGTGAACAACCGCCCGCGCCCGTCCTGACGTGCCAGAGGTATAGACCAGATAGGCCGGGCGGTTCGGGTCCCCCAGACGGAACTGCGCTTCCGGCCCCTCGGCCATGGCGCGCAGCGTGTCGGCGGATATGACCTTTGTGTCACTGGCGTCCGGCAGGCTGACGCCAGCCCCGGCGACAATGGCTGCGGGCGCAAGGTCCCCGGCGATGCGGGTGACTTCGGCACGGGTCAAGGCCGCAGGCGTGGCCACGGGGCAAAGCCCCGCCGCCACCGCGCCCAGAAAGGCCAGCGGCATTTCTACACCATTGCCCAGCCGCAAAAGCACAAGCGCCCCATCAGCCAACCCAAGCTGCCCAAAGCCCCACGCCACCCCCTGCACGGCACGCAACAGACGCGCATAGCTCCAGCATTCGGTATCCGTGGGCCGCAGTATCTGAAGGGCGGTTTTGTCAGGCAGGTCAGCGGCTCTGGCCAGCACATAGGCCGCAAGGTTGAAAGGCGCAGGGCAGGGCGGGCCCGCAGGGGTTTGGACGTCCGACAGCATGGCGCAATCGCTACGCCCAGCCGCACGCAGTTGCAAGAACCCCGGTAGGCGCGCTAAAGCACAGGCTATCCTGCCCGGATGAACAAGGATGAGCGATATGGATAAGAGCAAGATCATTCGTATCCTGCGCGACGACACGCTTGAGGACGCGCCAGAGCCGCTGGATCTGGGGCAGCGGGTGCGGGAATTGCGCAAAGCCCACGGCTGGACACTGGAACAGGCGGCGGTTCAGGCCGGACTCGCACGCTCTACCCTGTCGAAAATCGAAAATGGCCAGATGTCGCCGACCTATGAGGCGTTGAAGAAACTGGCCGAAGGACTGAAGATATCGGTGCCGCAACTGTTTACCCCGCCTTCGCGTGCGCAGGTGAATGGCCGAATGGCCCTGACCAGGCTGGGCGAAGGACAAGCCCACCTGACCGTGACCTACGAACATGAAATTCTGGCCCAGGGCCTGACACGCAAAAAGATGCTGCCATACCGCGCCCGCATCCGGTCCCGCAATCTTGAAGAATTCGATGGCTGGGTCCGCCATGACGGCGAAGAGTTTCTGTATGTCCTGACAGGCGTGGTCCGCCTCTACAGCGAGTTCTACGAGCCTGCCGACCTGAAACGCGGCGACAGCGCCTATTACGACGCCTCGATGGGCCACAACCTGATTTCCATCAGCGAAGAGGATGCGACGGTCCTGTGGGTCACCAGCCGTGACGCCTGAGGCTTAGCGCAGGCCCCGTTTGCGGCCGAGATCACGGCCAAGGGCCAGCCCCAGAAAGATCCATATCCAGAAAGTGATCCAGGCGATCACGATAGCGACGACGTGCAGCCTTGTGAAAGGCAGCGTCCCCTGCTGAAGGGAAATCGAACTGCCGATGAATACACCCATATTGAACATGAATGCGACCAGCACGGCGGAAATGGCCAGGTAGAAGCGGCCAGTCGGAATGCCCCGACGTTCTGCGCGCTGATAAGAGCGCACGAACATCCGCAATGCAAAATAGGGCGGCAGGCACAAAAAAGCGCTCAGCGCCAAGATCATCAGACTGCTGCCGCCAATGGCCATTGCATTTTTTCAATCAAGACTGCGGTAAGGTTAACTTAGGTGGGCGGCTCCGGCCTGTCAAATGGCGCACGGCAACCTTTGGCCTTAGCGGACGCTCTCGATCGGTCCTTCGGCGCGGCCATGGATGAATTGGCTGACATAAGGGTCTGATGTCGCATCCAGTTCCGTGATCGGACCCTCCCAGCGGATGATGCCCCCATGCAACATCCCAACCCGGTCGGCAATTGCGCGCACCGAGGTCATGTCGTGGGTGATGGTCATCGCCGTGGCCCCCATCTCGGTCACAATCTCGCGGATCAGGGAATTGATCACGCCAGCCATGATTGGATCAAGCCCTGTGGTGGGCTCATCAAAAAAGATGATCTCGGGGTCGGCGGCGATGGCGCGGGCCAGCCCGACGCGCTTTTGCATCCCCCCCGACAGCTCGGCGGGGTAAAGGTCCGCCACCTCCGGCTTCAACCCGACGCGGCGCAGCTTTTCGATGGCAACGGCGCGCGCTTCCGCCACCGGGCGCTTCTTGGCGCCGCGCAGCAGGCGGAAGGCCACATTGTGCCAGACCGGCAGGCTGTCGAACAAGGCGCCGCCCTGAAACAGCATCCCGAAGCGGTCCAGAAAAGCCTCGCGTCCGGCGCCGCCGGTTGTGGCGGGCTTGCCGTCCACCCTGATTGTGCCCGCGTCAGGCTGAACCAGCCCAAGGATGCATTTCAGCAGTACCGACTTGCCAGAGCCGGAACCGCCGATGATCACCATGCTTTGCCCGCGCCCGACCGTGAGGTCGACCCCGGCCAGCACCCGATTCTTGCCAAAAGCCTTATGAACACCGCGCAGTTCGATCATGCTGAAAAGAACACCTCGGTAAGAATGTAGTTGGAGGCCAGGATCAGAACCGAAGCCGCAACCACGGCGGATTTGGTCGCCCGCCCCACACCTTGCGCCCCGCGCGCCGAATTCATTCCGTAAAAGCAGCCGCAGATGGCGATGATAAAACCAAAGACCGCGCCCTTGATCAGCCCCGAAATCACGTCGAAAACTTCAAGATACTGGGTCGTGTTGGTCAGATAGGTGGCCGGGTTGAAGCCCAGCCGGTTCACGCCCACCAGATAGCCCCCCAGAATACCGATGGAATCGCCTGTGGCCACCAGAACCGGCACGGCAAGGGTTGCGGCCAGAACCCGCGGCACGGTCAGGTATTTCATCGGATGGGTCGACAGGGTGACCAGCGCGTCAAGCTGTTCCGTCACCTTCATCGTCCCCATCTCGGCGGCGATGCTCGACGCCACGCGCGCCGCAACCATCAGCCCGCCCAAAACCGGCCCCAGCTCGCGCACCATCCCGATCGCGGTGATCGAGGGCACCACGGCTTCTGCCGAAAAGCGTGCCCCCCCGGCATATATCTGCAAGGCCAGCGCGCCGCCGGTGAACAGGGCGGTCATGCCAACGACCGGCAGGCTGAACCAGCCCACCTGCATCAGCGCCAGAAGAAACTCGCGCGGATAGAAGGGCGGTCGGAACATATGGCTGACCGCCTCTGCGCCGAACAGCGCAAGCCGCCCGATGGCGGCAAGTGCTGCCTGCGTTGTTCGGCCCAGAGCGGCAAGGGGGGAAAGCAGGCTCATGCTGCAAGAACTCCACTGCTGCGGCTGACATACCGGCGCGCATAGCGCAGGCCAAGGGCCGTCAGGATTTCATAACCGATGGTTTCGGCGGCGGCGGCCAAAGCGTCGATCCCCTGTGCCGGGCAAAGAAGGTCAAGCGTTTCAGGCGTGCCGTCAATGCCGCTCACATCGACGGTGACCAGATCCATCGACACCCGGCCTACCAGCGGGCAGGGGGTGGCGCCGTGATACAGCGCCGCCCGGTTCGACAGGGCCCGAAAAAGGCCGTCCGCATAGCCTGCGGCCAGGGTGGCGATGCGCGCGGGGGCCGTGGCCTTCCATGTGGCATTATAGCCCACCGTGTCACCCGGCTGAAGGGTGCGCACTTGCACCACAGGTAGCGAGAGCCGCGCCACCGGGCGCGCAGCATGGAAGGGGGCGCCACCATAAAGGCCGATGCCGGGGCGGGTCAGGTCAAAATCATATTGCCGCCCCAAAAGGATCCCGCCGGTGGCCGAAAACGACCGGGCAATGCCGGTGCCATCGGTCATGGCGCGAAACGACGCCAATTGAAGGTCGTTCAGCTCATGGCCCGGCTCGTCCGCGCAGGCCATATGGGACATCAGAAGCCGGGGCGCATGCGCCAGCACGGACGGCGCCATCATCTGCCAGTCCGCGCGGTCGATCCCCAGCCTGTTCATCCCCGTTTCAAGCTGAATCCCGAACGGATGGCCCGGCAGACTGGCGAAATGGCGTTCGATCTGCGCCCGGCTGTTCAGCATCGGAATCAGATTGAAAGCCCGGATGCGCGGCGCATCTCCTTCCATATGGCCCGAAAGGATATTGATCTCGGCCTCCGGGCCCAAAGCCAGCCGCAGGCTCACGCCTTCTTCGGTCAGGGCCACGAAAAACCGGCGCGCGCCAGCGGCCATAAGGGTGCGTGCCACGGGGGCGGCCCCCAGCCCATAGCCGTCGGCCTTGACCATCACCGCCGTCTGAACCTGCGCCGGGGTCATAGCATCCAGCGACCGCCAGTTGGCGGTGATCGCATCCAGATCAATGTCAAGCGTTCCCGAGGCCATGCGGGCCTTTTGCCAGCATGGGGGGCAAGGTCAAGTGCTAATCCGGTGACGGGCGCAGGCTCGACGGTTCTGCCCGGTCAATCGGGGGCCGTCCGCCCGAAATTTGGGCGCAAAAGTCTTCGGGCAAAACTTTTGAAAAAATCCTTTTCAAGGATTTTTCCGGGGCGGCCGTCTGGCAGCGCCTCAGCTGTTACCGCGCCGCACGAACAGGCCCGCATCCTCCGCCGCCTTCTTCAGGGCTTTGGATTTGTTCACGGTTTCCTGGAACTCGGCTTCTGGATCGCTGTCATAGACAACCCCTCCGCCAGCCTGAATGTAAAGTTTTCCGTCCTTCACAACCGCCGTGCGCAAGGCAATGCACATGTCCATCTCGCCATTGGCGGCGAAATAGCCGACCCCGCCGCCATAGATGCCACGCTTTTCGGGTTCCAATTCGTCAATGATCTCCATCGCCCTCACCTTGGGCGCCCCGGACACCGTGCCTGCGGGCAAACCCGCCAGCAGTGCCGACAGCGCATCTTCGCCGTCCGCAATCTCGCCCACCACGTTCGAGACGATATGCATGACGTGGGAATAGCGTTCGATGATGAACTTTTCAGTCGGGCGCACCGTGCCCACCTTGGCCACACGCCCCACGTCGTTGCGCCCCAGGTCCAGCAACATGAGATGTTCGGCCAGTTCCTTCTGGTCGGCCAGCAGATCGGCCTCGTTGGCGCGGTCCTCTTCGGGTGTAGCCCCGCGCGGGCGGGTTCCGGCAATCGGGCGCACCGTGACTTCGCCTTCACGCAGGCGAACAAGGATTTCCGGGCTGGCGCCGACAATCTGGAAGGGGCCGAAGTTGAAGAAGGTCAGGAAGGGCGAAGGGTTGGTGCGCCGCAGGCTGCGGTAAAGTGCAAAGGGGGGAAGGGTGAAATCCGCCGTCCAGCGTTGCGACGGAACCACCTGGAAGATGTCGCCCGCGCGGATGTAGTCCTTGGCTTTTTCCACCGCAGCGCGGTAGCCCTCCGGCGTGAAGTTCGACTTTAGTTCACCCAGATGGGCAGCATCGCCAAGGCTGCGGCTTTCGCCGGTGGCCGCGCGTTCCAGATCGCGCACCGCGTCCATCACCCGTTCGGCCGCCTGCGCATAGGCCGCGCGTGCCGACAGGCCCGAACCCGCCCAGGCCGGCGAACAGACCGTCACCTCGCCCTTGACCCCGTCCAGAACCGCCACCACCGTCGGGCGCATCAGCATCGCATCGGGCACGCCGATCGGATCGGGATTAACATTTGGCAAATGTTCGACCAGCCGGATCATGTCATAGCCCAGATAGCCAAACAGCCCCGCAGCGATCGCGGGCAGACCCTCGGGCATCTCGATGCGGCTTTCGGCGATCAGCGCGCGCAACGTGTCCAGCGGATGACCCGCCAGCGGTTCAAACGCCGTGTCGTCAAAGCGGGCCTGACGGTTGATCCGGCTTTCGGTGCCATGGCATTCCCAGATCACATCGGGCTTCAGCCCGACCACCGAATACCGGCCCCGCACCTCGCCGCCGGTCACAGATTCAAGCATGAAGCTCATCTTCGCCGCATCGGCAAGTTTCAGCATCAGGGATACGGGCGTATCCAGATCAGCGGCCAACCGGGCATAGATAAGCTGGTTCTGGCCCGCGGCCCAGCCGGATTCGAACGTCTCGAAAGAGGGAAGCAAGGTCACCGGCTGTCCTATTGCATCTGCGCGTTCACGGCGTTGATCGCCGCTTGATTAAGGGTAATGCCGGCCTTTGCCTGCGTGGCCTTGCCAAACATCTCGAAAAGGTCGCGCCCGATCGACTGGCCAAGCGAACCGCCAATCTTTTCCCGCGCAGCCTTCACAGTGTCGCTGGCCATGTCTGCGGGCGTCACGGCAGTCAGGCTGACAAGATAGACGCGGCCTTCGGCATCAATCACCCGGCTGTCACCTGCGGTCATCTCGAACACCTGCTGGCCAACGGCGGGCGATGCGTCGGCGACAAAGCCTTCACGGGCGAAATCCTCCAGCCGTGTCGTAACCAGTCCCAATCCTTCAAGGGTCGCGCCATTTTCGATCTGGGCCAGGCTTTCCTCGGCCAGCGTCAGCAGCGCGGAGTGCGTGGCATCGCTGATCACGTCGGCGGCAACCTTGTCCTTCACCTCGTCCAGCGGGCGCACGGTAGCGGGGACGATTTTGTCAAGACGCAGGGCAAACACACCGCCATCATCCAGCCCTTCAAGCGCGGGGAAACTGTCTGCGGTAATTTCGCTCGCGACCTTGCGGAAATCCTCGTAACCGACCAGTTCACCTTCGCTTTCGCTGTTGAAGTCGATCTGGCCAATCTTGATGCCTGCGTCCTTGGCCACATCTTCAAGTGAAGCCCCCGAAGCCAGCATATCTTCGATATCGCCCTGGCGGTCCGCAACCAGTCGGCGGGCGCGGCCCATCGCCCATTCGGATTTCAGGTCATCCCGCGCTTCCTCGAATGTCGTCTCCTGCGCCTCCAGGATCCCGTTCATGGCGAAAAGCGCCGGCCCAAGGTCCGATGCAAAGGGGCCAACTACGCCGGGCTCAGTCAGCGCCCAAACCGCATCCCCGGCCGCACCAAGGCTGTCCCGAGCGACTTCGCCCAGATCAACGTCATCGACGGCAAGGCCTCGGTCCTTGACTAATGTTTCAAAGGTGGCTTCGCCCGAATCAAGCCTGGCTTTTGCAGCCTTGGCTTCTTCCTCGGTCGGGAAGACCAGGCGCGACACCAGCCTTTGTTCGGGGATCATGAATTCCGCCTTGCGGTCCTCATACGCCTTCTTCAGCGCCTCTTCGTCGACTTCGACCTGATCCATAAGATCATCCGGCGCCAACCAGATGTAGGTCAGCTTGCGAGTTTCAGGCTTCATGTAAGCGTCGTTGTGGGCGTCATACCAGACCTTGATCTGATCGTCAGTCGGTGGCGCCAGCGTTTCAGGCAGATCCGCAGCCAGCAGTTCGGCAAACGTGAAGGACCGCGTCTCTGCGGCCCAGGCCGTCAAACGGTCCACCAGGCTCGCGGGTGCGCTCACACCCCCCAGAACCGCGCCCTGCAACAGGGTCCGCGCAGACTCGTCGCGCAGGGTCTTTTCGAACTCCGCCTCGCTCAGCCCCTGCTGGGACAGAAACTGGCTATAGGCGTCGCGGCTGAACTTGCCGTCCACCCCCTGCAAGATAGGCGCTGACATGATCTTTTCACTGACCTGCGCGTCGCCGACCGAAATCCCAAGGTCGGCAGCTTCGTTTTCCAGCGTCGCCGCAGACACAATCTGCGACAGAACATTGCGGTCTATCCCCAGCGCCTGAACCTGATCAAAACCCACCGGCTGGCCGATCTGCGCCGAAAAGGCATCCACTTCGCGCTGCAGCGCACGGGCATAGGTGCGCGCGTCGATCGGGCGATCACCAACCCTGCCAAGTTCGGTCCGACCGGCCGAGAAGTTGGTCACCCCGTATCCACCCAGCCCCAGCATCACCAAAGACAGAACGCCCCAGATGACCGAATTGCCGCGTTTTTTGCGCATGGGCGTGGACATGATACAAGGCTCCCCGAAACTCGATCTGCCGAGGTGTTTAGGGCCTTCGCAATGGCGGAGCAAGGCCGTGTGAACGTCAGCAGCGCCAGTCTGCAAGCCGATTGATCAGGGTGGCAATGCCCTGTGTGTCGACATTGGCAAAAGCGATGCGAAACTGGCGCTGCCCGGCAGGGTCATCGTCGGGCATGAACATCGTGCCCGGCAGCATCAGCACCCCTGCTTCTGCCACCAGTCGCTTGGCAATCTGCGGCGAGGGCAGGGGGTAGGGATGTTCGACATAGGCAAAGTAGGCGCCGCATCCCAGCAGCTTCCAGTCCGGCAGCCGCTCAAAGCCATTGACCATCGCCGTCCGGCGATGAAGGATCTCTGCCCGTTCGCCCGCGACCCACTGCGCCAGATTGCGCATACCCCAAAGGGCGCCGATCTGGCCAAGTTGGCTTGGGCAGATGGCGACGGTATCAAGGAACTTCTCGACCTCTGCCAGAAAGGCGCGATCCGCGACGATGGCGCCAACCCGGTGCCCGGTCAGGCGGTAAGCCTTCGAGAACGAATAGAGCTGGATCAATGTCCCGCGCCAGTCGGGATCGGCAAACAGATCATGGACCGCGCCCGTGCGGCTGTCGAAGTCGCGGTATGTCTCGTCGACGATAAGCGCAATACCCCGCGCCTTGGCCAGATCAAAGAAGCTGCGCATCAGCGAGGCCGGATACTCGACCCCGCCCGGATTGTTCGGCGATATCAGAACGATGGCGCGGGTGCGTGGCGTGATCAGCAGCGCTGCCTCTTGCGGGTCGGGCAGCAGATCGGGCCCGGTTGCCAGCGGCACTGACTTGCAGCCAGCCATGTCCAGCCACATTTTATGGTTGAAATACCATGGGGTTGGAAGGATAACCTCATCTCCCGCACCCGCAAGGGCCGACAGGGCGGCGCAAAACGCCTGGTTGCAGCCCTGGGTGATTGCCACCTCGTCCTCCGCGATGTCGCCAGCGTAGGAGGATGACCATTGCCGCGCAACTTCGGCACGCAGTTCCGGCATTCCAAGGACCGGGCCATAAAGATGTGCCGCGGTTTCGGTCAGGGCGGCTTCGGCAATCGCTTGCCGCAAACCAAGCGGCGGCGGATCCACAGGGGCTGCCTGACTGACATTGATCAGCGGACGGTCGGGAGCAAACTTTACGCCGTCAAGCCAGCGACGCGCCTCCATGACCGGCGGGGCAAAAGTGCCAGTCAGGGCAGGGTTCAGAATATATGCCATCGCTTACCATCCCTTTATCGGTTTCGGCCCGTAACAGGACTCCATCGTCCCCGCATCTTGCCAGCCACTGTGGCGCGCAGTGCCTTCTAGGCCCGCGCTGGCAACAAGCGATATTCGCGCCCGACCAGCCAGATCATGAATGTGTCGAACCCGCACAATAGCAACAGATAGAATGAGTGCGAGTGCGAGAATTCATAAAACTGATAGGTCACGAACAAAGCCAATACCGCCATCGCTGCAGGATAGGCCCAGTGAACACGCCGGGCCAGCAGGATGACCATCACCAGCTTCAGCAGCCCATGCATGACCAGATAGAAATAATAGAAATTATCCGTGGGCATGGCCAGATTCTGTGCCTGCTCGGCCAGCGTCTTAACGATGGGGTCCTGTGGGTCCTGGGTCAACTCGTACCGGTTCAGCCAGTTGATCGACCCTTCGACCGGAAGGTCGGGGGCAGCAGGGTATTGCACGCTGACCCAAAGCCACGCACCCACCGCCGCCTCTATCCCGGCAAGGCTCCCCTTGACCGCGAGTGTGGCCGTGAATAGCCGGTGCAGAATTCTCTGCATCCACGCTGCCGTTGCGCGCACCATGACGACTCAGTCTTTCCCGCGGAAGGGTTCTACATATTGCAGGGCCATATCCCATGGGAAGAAGATCCAGGTGTCCTGGCTGACCTCGGTGATATAGGTCTGAACCATCGGCTTGCCCGACGGCTTGGCATAGACTGTTGCGAAATGGGCCTTGGGATAAAGCCCTTTGACCAGTTCCAGCGTCTTGCCGCTGTCCACCAGATCGTCAACGACCAGAATTCCGGTCCCGTCACCCATCAGTTCCGCCTGCGGGCTTTTGGTCACCCGCGCCTCACCCCGGTCCTGATGCGCATAGCTTTGCACGCTGATCGTATCGACGATGCGAATATCCAGTTCGCGGCTGACGATCATCGCCGGCACCAACCCGCCACGGGTGATGGCGACAACTGCACGCCAGGCGCCATTGTCGGGGCCCTGACCGTCCAGCCGCCAGGCCAAAGCCCGCGCGTCACGGTGGATCTGGTCCCAGCTTACATGAAAGCCTTTCTCGTGGGGCAGGCGCTCGGTCATTGGGCCGCCTCCTTGCCGTTGCGACCGGTCACCACATCAATGTCCGGCGCATCGACGGCTTTCATGCCGACGATATGATAGCCGGCGTCAACATGGTGTGTCTCGCCGGTCACGCCCGACCCAAGGTCGGACAGCAGATAAAGGGCCGATTTGCCCACCTCGTCCTGGCTGACATTGCGGCGCAGCGGCGAATTAAGTTCGTTCCACTTGAGGATGTAGCGGAAATCACCGATTCCACTGGCGGCAAGCGTCCTGATCGGCCCTGCAGAGATGGCGTTGCAGCGGATGCCGTCCTTGCCCAGATCCTCGGCGATATAGCGCACCGAAGCCTCCAGCGCTGCCTTCGCCACTCCCATGACGTTATAGTGCGGCATCACCCGCTCGGCACCATAATAGGTCAGCGTCAGCAGGCTGCCCCCGTCCGGCATCATCGCGGCGGCACGGCGGCAAACGGCGGTAAAGGAGTAGACCGAAATGTCCATGGTCATGCGGAAATTGTCGGGACCAGTATCAACGTAACGACCTCGAAGTTCATTTTTGTCTGAAAAACCAATGGCATGAACGACGAAGTCCAACTTGCCCCAGGCCTTCTGAAGATGCTCGAAAAGCCGGTCCAGCGAACCTTCGTCAGCAACATCGCATTCGACGATTTCAGTTGATCCAATTTCGGCGGCCAGCGGTTGAACCCGCTTCAAAAGCGCTTCCCCCTGATATGAAAAGGCCAACTCGGCACCCTCTGCCGCACAAGCCTTGGCAATGCCCCATGCAATGGACTTGTCGTTCGCAAGCCCCATGATCAGGCCGCGCTTGCCTGCAAGAAGTCCGTTTGCCATCAGCTGTTCCGTCCCCGTATGGTTTAGTCGAAGCATTAGGGCAAGTTACTGCTTGCTTCAAGTGCATGGGCCTCTTAGGTCATTGGTGCATGGATTTATGTGACGTAAGGGCAAGGTAAAACGCGTGAGCGACCGTACCGGAATATTCGCGGGCGACAGCCCGTTTCAGATTGCTCGCAGCTGGCTGGCCGAGGCCGAAGCGACTGAGTTGAACGATCCCAACGCCATTGCCTTGGCTACCGTCGATGCAGACGGCTTGCCAAATGCGCGCATGGTGTTGCTTAAGGAAGTGACAGACACCGATTTTGTCTTTTACACCAACTATGGGTCCGCCAAGGCGCGCGAAATCGAACAGGCCGGAAAGGCCGCTTTCGTGATGCATTGGAAAAGTCTGCGCCGACAGATTCGCGTGCGCGGCCTTGCCTCGCGCGAAGAAGGACCAGAGGCAGACGCCTATTACGCCAGCCGTTCCCTGACCAGCCGCCTCGGCGCCTGGGCGTCACGGCAGTCCGAACCGCTTGCATCCCGGACAGTGTTAATGGCAGAAGTGGCCAAGGTGGGACTGGCGCATGGTTCAAACCCATCGCGCCCGCCTTTCTGGGGGGGGGTCAGGCTTTGTCCGCTAGAGATCGAATTCTGGGCGGACGGCGCGTTTCGGCTCCACGACCGTTTTCGTTGGAGAAGGCGCGACGCCGGCGGGACCTGGGAGATCCAGAGACTTAACCCGTAAGAGTTGGTGTTCTTGAGTTGGTGTAACCGGTATTGTTGGTTTGGGGGATGAAGACGGCGGCCTGGGTTGGCGCCAAAGGATGCTGACGAATGGAAAGCTGCTTGCTATGGTAGAAGACGTCGATGCGGTGCGTGTTGTCAAAGGCCGTGTGAAGTGGTTTGACGCCTCCAAAGGCTTCGGTTTCATTCTAGGTGATGAAGGCGATGGCGATATCCTGCTTCATGCCAACGTCTTGCGCAATTTTGGCCAGGGCTCGGTTTCCGACAATGCCCGTATCACCGTAAGGGTGCAGACCACCACGCGCGGCGCTCAGGCGACAGAGGTGCTGGAAATAGCACCCCCCGAGGAAGAAGAGCGTATCCCTATCGAGGATCTTGGCGACAGCGATATGGAATCCATTGCGGCGCTGCCGTTGGAACCGGCGCGGGTCAAATGGTTCGACAAGGGCAAGGGTTTCGGCTTTGCCAACTGTTTCGGCCGCCCCGAAGATGTTTTCATCCATATCGAAGTCCTGCGCCGGTCCGGTTTTGCCGATCTGGGCCCCGGCGAAGCCGTAGGGCTGCGGGTCATTGATGGCAAACGCGGTCGTATGGCGGCACAGGTCACCAGCTGGGAAACCGCACTGCGAGCCGGCAAGTGAATCTGCCCGCCGCCGCGCTGGTGTGTTTGTGCGCAGCACCTGCCCTTGCAGACTGCGATCCGTCAGGCGTTGATTTCCGCTGGCCGGGCGGCGAAGCGCATTTTTCGGTCGAAGTCGCCGATGACGCATCCGAACGTGCGAAAGGGCTGATGTTCCGCGAGGCGCTTCCCTCGGGCGCTGGCATGCTGTTTGCCTATGATCATCCGCAGACAGTCGCATTCTGGATGAAGAATACCCTTCTGCCGCTGGATATGTTGTTTGTCGGGGCCGATGGGCGGGTAAAGCATATTGCCCGCAATGCCGTCCCATTCGACGAAACCCCGATTCCCGGAGGCGACGGCATAATGTTCGTTGTGGAAATCAACGGCGGCCTTGCCGCGCGGCTCGGCCTTAACGAAGGGGCCGTGATGCGCCACCCCCTGGTTGATCCGTCTGCCGCCGCCTGGCGGTGCGACGCGCCCTGAGTGGTGACTGAATTGGCGCTGGCACGCTCTGGTTTCGGAAAACTTCGCTTCCTACTGCCCTTTGGTACTTCCGTTTGCCGGATCAAGACGCTAGAGCATGTTTCGTCGGGGCGTAGCGCAGTCTGGTAGCGCGACGGTTTTGGGTACCGTAGGTCGGAAGTTCGAATCTTCTCGCCCCGACCACCTTCCACAGCAATGATCCGGCGGCCACCGAAAGATGATGGCTGTCATTTTTTTGCAATAGACACCCTCTAGGATCATTAGCCGCTTTTTGCCTTGCCAGCCTGTGGATTGTTTGATGCATAAGTTCAGCCGCCCAAGCCAATGCCACGGCTTCCTTGGCCTTTTTGCATTTGCCCGCTTTCCCCCCGCCTGTGCGTGAATCATTTGCCTGTCGGGCGCCCCACGGGCAGGCCCGCCGGTCAATCGAATTTTGGGGGGGTAGATCAAAATAAATACGTTGACCCTGCTGCGATATTCACGCCAATTTGTGTGCGCGTGTTGATACGCCACTAGATGTAGTGGGTTTGACCGACTCGGTGGCCAGCCCTTCCAACGGTGGCCATCGCGGTGGCCGGAACGGTCCGGGGCACGAAAGTGGCGCAGCGGGAAGCCTCCTCAGAGGGGCTGCTGCTAGGAAAAGAAACGACGGGGGCAGTCATGAAGATCGAACGCAAATTCACCAGGGCCGGTGACGACGCTTACGCGGCGATCAGCTTTGGCACGACCAGTTCAGAAATCCGCAATCCCGATGGCACGGTTGTTTTCCGCAACGACTGCATCGAAGTACCGACCAGCTGGAGCCAGGTTGCTTCCGACGTGCTGGCGCAGAAATATTTCCGAAAGGCAGGCGTGGCCGCCAAACTGAAGCGCGTGAAGGAAAAGGGCATGCCCGAATTCCTGTGGCGCTCGGTCCCGGATGAAGAGGCGCTGGCCAAGCTGCCGAAAGAACAACGCATCGTCGGGGAAACCTCTGCCAAGCAGGTGTTTGACCGTCTGGCAGGTGCCTGGGCCTACTGGGGCTGGAAGGGCGGCTATTTCAGCACCGAAGCCGACGCACAGGCCTATTACGACGAAATGCGCTTCATGTTGGCTGAACAGATGGCGGCACCCAACAGCCCGCAATGGTTCAACACAGGCCTGCACTGGGCTTACGGCATCGACGGCCCGTCGCAGGGCCACTATTACGTTGATTTCAAAACCGGCGAGCTGACCAAATCCGCCTCGGCCTACGAACATCCCCAGCCGCACGCCTGCTTCATCCAGTCGGTCAAGGACGATCTGGTGGGCGATGGCGGCATCATGGATCTGTGGGTTCGCGAAGCGCGCCTGTTCAAATATGGCTCCGGTACCGGCACCAACTTCTCGTCCTTGCGCGGCGAAGGTGAAAAGCTGTCGGGCGGTGGCAAATCTTCGGGCCTGATGGGCTTCCTGAAAATCGGTGACCGCGCTGCGGGTGCCATCAAGTCGGGCGGCACCACGCGCCGCGCCGCCAAGATGGTGATCTGCGACATGGATCACCCGGATGTCGAAGCCTTCATCAACTGGAAGGTCATCGAAGAACAGAAGGTCGCCTCGCTGGTGGCCGGATCGAAGATGCATGAAGCCCGTCTGAACGAAATCTTTGCCGCCATCCGCCAGTGGGACGGATCCAGCGAAGATGCAGTGGACCCGGTCAAGAATGCCGCCCTGAAAACTGCCATCAAAGGCGCCAAGAAAAACGCGATCCCCGAAACCTACGTCAAGCGCGTACTGGACTATGCCCGGCAGGGCTACAGCAGCATCGAATTCCCCACCTATGACACAGACTGGGATTCGGAAGCCTATGCCAGCGTCTCGGGCCAGAACTCCAACAACTCGGTCCGGGTGACCGATGCGTTCCTCAAGGCCGTCAAGGATGACGCCGACTGGGAACTGATCCGCCGCACCGACGGCAAGATCGCCAAGACCGTGAAGGCCCGCGATCTTTGGGCGCAGGTCGGCCACGCCGCCTGGGCCTGTGCTGACCCCGGCATCCAGTTCCACGACACCGTCAACGCCTGGCACACCTGCCCGGAAGACGGCCAGATCCGCGGCTCAAACCCTTGCTCCGAATACATGTTCCTCGACGACACGGCCTGCAACCTGGCTTCGATGAACCTGCTGACCTTCCACAAGAACAACAAGTTCGACGCCGAAGCCTATATCCACGCCACCCGGCTCTGGACGGTCACGCTGGAAATTTCGGTGCTTATGGCGCAGTTCCCGTCCAAGGAAATCGCCCAGCGGTCCTATGACTTCCGCACCCTTGGCCTTGGCTACGCCAACATTGGCGGCCTTTTGATGACCATGGGCCTTGGCTATGACAGCGACGAAGGCCGCGCGCTCTGCGGTGCGCTGACCGCGCTGATGACCGGCGTTTCCTACGCGACCAGCGCCGAAATGGCCGGCGAACTGGGACCGTTCCCGTCCTATTCCCGCAACCGCGACCACATGCTGCGGGTCATCCGCAATCACCGGATGGCGGCTTACGGCAAAACCGATGGCTACGAGGCCCTCGCGGTCAAACCGGTGCCGCTTGACCAGAAGAACTGCCCCGATCAGCGGCTGGTCAAGCTGGCCAAATCCGCCTGGGACGAGGCGCTTGAACTGGGCGAAAAGCATGGCTACCGCAATGCACAGTCCACCGTCATTGCCCCCACCGGCACCATCGGTCTGGTAATGGACTGCGACACCACCGGCATCGAGCCGGACTTCGCGCTGGTCAAATTCAAGAAACTCGCGGGTGGCGGTTACTTCAAGATCATCAACCGCTCGGTGCCTGCAGCCCTTGAATCGCTGGGCTACGGTTCGGCACAGATCGAGGAAATCGTTGCCCATGCGGTAGGTCACGCCAGCCTTGGCAACTGCCCCGGCATCAACACCACGGCGCTGATCGGACACGGCTTCGGCCCGCGCGAACTGGAAAAGATCGAAGCTGCCCTGCCAACCGCATTCGACATCCGCTTCGTCTTCAACCAGTGGACGCTTGGCGAAGATTTCTGCACCGGCACCTTGGGCATCCCGGCTGAAAAGCTGAATGACCCGACCTTCGACATCCTGCGCCACCTTGGCTTCACCAAGGCCCAGATCGACGCAGCCAATGACCACGTTTGTGGCACGATGACGCTCGAAGGCGCGCCGCACCTGAAGACCGAACATTATAGCGTCTTCGATTGCGCCAATGCCTGCGGCAAGACCGGCAAACGCTTCCTGTCCGTTGAGTCCCACATCACCATGATGGCCGCAGCCCAGTCCTTCATCTCGGGCGCCATCTCGAAAACCATCAACATGCCGAACAATGCCAGCATCGAAGAAACGCTGGCGGCCTATGAACTCAGCTGGAGCCTTGGCATCAAGGCCAACGCGCTTTACCGCGATGGATCGAAACTGTCGCAACCGTTGGCTTCGTCGCTGGTTGAAGATGATGAAGAGGCGGAAGAGATCCTTCTGAACGGCTCTGCCCAGGAAAAAGCCGCCGTTCTGGCCGAAAAGATCGTCGAAAAGATCATCGTCAAGGAAGTGATCCGCAGTCACCGCGAAAAACTGCCAGAACGCCGCAAAGGCTACACCCAGAAGGCGGTTGTCGGCGGCCACAAGGTCTATCTGCGCACCGGCGAATACAAGGACGGCCAGCTGGGCGAAATTTTCATCGACATGCACAAGGAAGGTGCGGGCTTCCGCGCCATGATGAACAACTTCGCCATCGCCGTATCGGTGGGCCTGCAATACGGGGTGCCGCTTGACGAATTCGTCGATGCCTTCACCTTCACCAAATTCGAACCGGCCGGCATGGTGCAGGGCAACGACAGCATCAAGAACGCCACCTCGATCCTCGACTATATCTTCCGCGAACTTGCGGTCAGCTATCTTGATCGCAGCGATCTGGCCCATGTGAAGCCCACCGGTGCCAGCTTTGACGATATCGGCGGCGGGCAGGACGAAGAAAGACACAACGTTTCGCCGGTCAGCGAATCGGCGGCTTCCAAGTCCCTCGAAATGCTGAAGCACGTCTCGTCGACCGGCTATCTGCGCAAGCGCCTGCCGCAGGATCTGATCGTTCTGCAGGGCGGCATCGGCGCCAGGGCCCTGTCGGGTGCCGCAGATCCGGTCGCGGTCCTGAATGCGCTGGTTCCCGAAACCATGCAGGGCGGCGGCAGCATCGGCGCCACCGCGCTGGCCTCGGGCACAGTCACCATGGATCTTCGCATCAAGGCGAGGATGCAGGGCTACGAAGGCGACCCCTGCGGCGAATGCGGCAACTACACGCTGGTGCGCAACGGCACCTGCATGAAATGCAACACCTGCGGCGGCACGTCCGGGTGTAGCTGACACAATCCTGCCCGTCCGGCGCAACCCGGGCGGGCCGAGATCCGGGGCAGGTGCGCTTGCCCTAGACGACGTTCAGGCCGCAGGCGAGAAAACCGAGCGGTACAAAGACTGAGCCTGAACGGCGAAACTAGATGGGGGCAGGGTGACCTGCCCCCTTTTTCCTTGAAACAGGCAACCATGGGCATGGTTATTGCATAACCGGGAAGCCTGCGGCCATTTTCCCCCCAGCAGACCCACTTGCGGAATCTGCGCCCTGACACCAGATTATGACCAACGGCGATAAAGTTCCAAATGCCGCCGCGATGGAGATGATGATGAACAAAACGGTTCTTGCCCTTGCCCTGACCTTCGGTGTCACCGCCTTCGCGGCCAACGCCCAGACCACGGTCAGCGACACCGATGGCAACGGCGTCTATTCGATCGAGGAAATGACCGCCGCCTACCCGGATATGGACGCAGCCCTCTTTGGCCAGATCGACGTGGACGGTTCGGGCGCCATTGACGCCGACGAACTGCAGGCGGCACGTGAAGGCGGCCTGATCAGCGCCTGACCGGCTCGCAGAAACAACAAAACCTCCGGCGTCCTGAACGCCGGAGGTTTTTCTTTGTCCGGCCCCCTCAGGCGCCGCGCGACAGGGCCGCAACCCCGGTCCGCGCCACATCCGCAAGGCCCAGCGGCCGCATCAGATCAGCAAACGCGTCGATCTTCTCCGGAGTGCCGGTAATTTCGAAAACAAAACTCTCCAGCGTCGAATCCACGACATTGGCGCGGAAAATCTCGGCCAGCCGCAGCGCCTCGATCCGCTTCTCTCCGGTTCCCGCCACCTTGAACAGGGCAAGCTCGCGCTCCACCGAAGGGCCTTCGACCGTCAGGTCATGCACATCATGCACCGGCACCAGCCGGCCAAGCTGCGCCTTGATCTGTTCGATCACCGAAGGGGTTCCGCGCGTGACCACCGTGATCCGGCTGCGGTGGCCCTTATGGTCAACCTCGGCCACGGTCAGACTATCGATATTGTAGCCGCGCCCTGAAAACAGCCCAATGACACGGGCCAGAACTCCGGCCTCGTTATCGACCAGAACCGCCAGCGTATGGCTCTCGATCGCCTGTGCATTCGGGTCGCGCAGATCATAGGCCGAATGGCTGGTCGACCCTTTCTTGATATTGAGTGCGGACATCTTCGCCTCTTCTTCTTTTCACAAATATCCTCGGGGGGTGCGGGGGGCAGAAGCCCCCCGC